>CASEDW010000147.1 GCA_949286775.1 uncultured Eubacteriales bacterium
CACGAACCTGTGAGCTTTAAAGAGGCGCTTAATATGGCTTCTTCAATGGACGTATGCTTTATTCCCTATGAGCGGGCGGAAAAAATGACTAAAACAAGAGAACTTTTTGAAAGCATAAAACCCGGACAGACGATAGGCGTTATAATAGGTCCCGAGGGAGGATTTGAAGAGAACGAGATCAGCCTGGCGATTGCAAAAAATATAAAACCGATAACCCTTGGAAAACGGATTTTGAGGACGGAGACGGCGGGAATCGCCGTACTTTCGATGCTTATGTATCTTCTTGAACAGGATGGATAACAATATGGAAATATATCTCGACCATGCCGCTACAACCTGGGTTTATCCCGAGGTGGCGGAAACGGTAAAAAATATAATGTGCACTGATTTTGGCAATCCGTCTTCAATGCATCAAAAGGGCGTTGAGGCGGAAAGGATGATAAAAGAAAGCACGAATAAGATCGCCGGGATACTTAAATGTAAAGAAAAGGAAATTTATTTTACTTCAGGCGGAACAGAGTCGAATAACTGGGCGCTCATAGGAGCGGCTCAGGCGGCCAAAAGAAAAGGAAACAGGATAATCACTTCAAAGATAGAACACGCTTCAGTATCATCCCCATTAGAATTTCTGAAAAATGAAGGCTTCGAAATTATTAAGATCGGAGTGGACAAAAACGGCCTTTTGAATCTTGAAGAACTCAGGGAAGCCTTAAATAAAGATACTATCCTGGTTTCGATAATGATGGTAAATAATGAGATCGGATCTGTTCAGAATATTAAGAAAATAAGCGAAATAATAAAAAGCGTCAATCCTGATACGATTTTTCACGTAGACGCCATTCAGGGATTTGGGAAATACAAGATAAATCCGAAACAGATGGGAATTGATCTGATGTCTGTTTCGGGACACAAGATCCACGCGCCAAAGGGTACGGGGTTTTTATATTTATCGGACAAAGTAAGGATCCTGCCATATATTTACGGCGGAGGCCAGCAGAACGGCATGCGTTCGGGAACTGACAATGTTCCCGGAATAGTAGCTCTTGCGCAGGCGGCCAAAATAATGTATGATAATCTTTCCGAGAATGTCAGTCATATGCGTATCTTAAAAGAACAGCTTGTCGAAGGCTTGAAATCGATCGAAGACGTTGTTATAAACGGCGCTTACGATGATAATACAGCGCCCCATATAGTCAACGCGTCTTTTACCGGAATAAGAAGCGAAGTTATGCTTCATACGCTTGAAGATAAGAATATTTATGTTTCAGCCGGAAGCGCCTGCTCAAGCCATAAAAGGGCGGCGAGTCCTACGCTTACAGCGATTGGCTGCGACAAGACTTTGACGGAGTCGGCGATCAGATTCAGTTTCTGTGAAAAAACAACAGAAGATGAGATCGCCAGGACAGTTGAAGCGCTGAGAGAAGTTGTTCCTGTACTCAGAAGATATACAAGACATTGAGGCAAATCATAAAATAATTTAAAGGCGGTTGATTATGTTTCATGCTTTTTTGATCAAATATGCCGAGATAGGCATCAAAGGAAAGAACAGATATCTTTTTGAAGACGCCCTCGTAAGTCAGATAGAACGCGCGCTGAAAAAAGTCGACGGCGTTTTTAAAGTGACAAAAGAGATGGGCCGTATATATGTAAACGCTGAGGGAGACTACGATTACGATGAGGCGGTAGAAGCTCTTCAGCGCGTATTCGGAATTTCAGGAATATGTCCTGTAGTTATAGTTCAGGATACGGGTTTTGAAGACCTGAAAAAAGAAGTTGTGGATTATGTAGGCGAGGTTTATCCGAATTCGACTCAGTCCTTTAAGATGTGTTCAAGAAGAGCGAGAAAGAATTATCCTCTCGATTCAATGGAGTTAAACGCGGAGCTTGGAGAAGCGATACTTGACGCGTATCCTGAAATGTCGGTGGACGTGCACAAACCTGAAATTTCTATTACGGTAGAAGTCAGACAGAAAATTTATATTTATTCGAAAGTAATTCCGGGACCCGGCGGAATGCCTGTAGGAACGTCAGGAAAAGCCATGCTGCTGTTATCAGGCGGCATCGATTCGCCTGTCGCGGGATATATGATATCAAAAAGAGGAGTCGTTATAGAAGCGGTATATTTTCACGCTCCTCCTTATACATCTGAACGAGCGAAGGACAAAGTTGTCGATCTCGCGAAAAAAGTAGCCAGATATAGTGGGTCGATACGACTTCGGATCGTCAATTTTACAGAAATACAGCTTGCGATATATGATAACTGTCCTCATGACGAGCTTACTATCATAATGCGCAGGTATATGATGAAAATTGCAGAGAGATTCGCTGTAGAAGCAGGATGCCAGGGACTTATAACGGGAGAGAGCATCGGACAGGTGGCCAGTCAGACGATGCAGTCCCTTGCATGTACAAACGAAGTCTGCGCGCTTCCTGTTTTCAGACCGCTTATCGCCTTCGACAAGCAGGATATCATCGATATAGCGAATAAAATAGATACATACGAAACGTCGGTGCTTCCGTATGAAGACTGTTGTACGATTTTTGTGGCAAAACATCCTGTCACAAAACCAAGTCTTAAGAAGATAAAGAATTCAGAAAAGAGACTTGACGGTATAATAGAAGAGATGCTCGACAGAGCTGTAGAAACTGCGGAAATTATCGAAGTTGACGAATAAAAGGGCGGGTCGCTGGCCCGCCTTGAATTTTTATGATTTAATCATTATTCCTCAATATATGGAGTGAGAACTTTGCAGATCATATCAAGATCTTTTCCATCTGCGTGGATGTTAAGATCAATTGGATTTGAAAGATCGAGACTGAAAATACCCATAATGGATTTTGCATCGATAACATATCTTCCTGATACTAAATCAAAATCACAATCAAATTTGGTAATCATATTTACGAAAGATTTAACTTTATCGATAGAATTCAGACGGATCTTAAGTGTTTTCATAATTGTTGCCTCCTTTTGTGTTATTATTTACTTTTAACACTATATATAATATTACCTAAAAAAACGTGAAAGTCAAGGGAAAGATAGTAAAAATGACTAATAAAAAAGCTGCTCTGCACAACTTGGGATGCAAGGTAAATTCATACGAAATAGAGGCCGTTTCCCAGATGCTAAAAGCGAAGGGATACGAGCTTGTTCCGTTTGAACCGGGAGCCGATATATATATCATAAATACGTGCTCGGTGACAAATATAGCCGACAGAAAATCGAGGCAGATGCTGCACAAGGCAAAAGCGATGAATCCCGATTCGCTTGTTATCGCGATGGGCTGCTACGCCCAGGTTTCGGCCGACGAACTTGAAAAAGACGACGCGGTGGATATTATAATCGGGAACAACAGAAAAAAAGACCTCGCCAGAATAATAGATGAATATGAGTCGGAAAGACACAGTGAAAGATATATAGACGACCTGACTCGTGAAAGCGGATATGAGTACCTGTCAATATCTGAGCCCGGCGAACATATAAGAGGCTTTATGAAAGTGCAGGACGGATGCAACCAGTTCTGTTCATACTGCATTATCCCCTACGCGAGAGGCAGAATCAGAAGCAGAAGTATTGAAGAATCGGTAAAAGAAGCCGAAAGGCTCGCTCAGTCAGGATGCACGGAGGTTGTCTTAAGCGGAATACACTTGAGCTCTTACGGAAAGGATTTTGACGAGGATATTACGCTTCTTGATCTGATTAAGAAGATACATGATATAGACGGTATAAAAAGAATACGTCTCGGTTCCCTTGAACCCGGGATCATCACGAAAGAATTTGCCAGAGACATCAGTTCGCTTGAAAAAGTATGTCCTCATTTTCATCTTTCGCTTCAGAGCGGATGCGATAAGACGCTTAAAGCCATGAACAGAAAGTATACC
>CASEDW010000148.1 GCA_949286775.1 uncultured Eubacteriales bacterium
GTTGATTTGGTCGTTTTCATTATACCTAAAGGTTGAGCCATTGGCTCATTTTATTTTTTATTTTACACCATTATAAGGGCATAACCAAGAACATGAATTTGATACGTAGTAAGCGTGGGAGTGTTACGAATCAAAAATGAAAAATTGGAATTTGATACGTAGTAAGTTGGAGAAGACTACGAATCAAAAATGGAAAACAAGAATTTGATACGTAGTAAGTCGGAGAAGACTACGAATCAAAAATGAAAAACTGGAATTTGATACGTAGTAAGGGTGAAAAGGCTACGAATAAGAAACGAAGAACTTAGATTTGATACGTAGTAAGTTGGAGAAGATTACGAATCAAAAATGAAAAATTGGAATTAGCCCCTTGAAAATACGCCAATTTATCCATGCAAAGGTGTTATATAATGCCCGTCAGAAGCGTGTTTTACCTCCTGACAGGCTTATATTACCTCCTGACAGGCATTTTTTTGCTTGCGTATTCAAAATCATCGTGCTATAATTTCGAAATGATTGCGATGGTGGAAGACTGTCCTGTTTTATCAGGTTTAATATACATTGCGAAAAGATTACGATTATTTATATATGAGGAGGATGAACACAATGAGCGTTCAGGTAGAAAATTTAGAGAAGAGCACAGCTAAACTCACTGTTACAGTTCCGGCAGAGGAATTTGAAAAAGCGATCAATTCAGCATATACGAAGATGAAAAAGAACTTTTCTGTTCCGGGATTCCGTAAAGGAAAAGTTCCAAAACAGCTTGTAGAGAAAATGTACGGCGTAGAAGTATTTTACGAGGAGGCGGCTAATATCTGCCTTACAGATAATTATCCAAAAGCTGCCGAGGAAAGCGAGCTTAAGATCTTAACACGTCCGACAATCGACATCGTTCAGATTGAAAAAGGAAAAGATTTCATCTTTACAGCGGAAGTAGGAGTTACTCCTGAAGTAGTTCTCGGACAGTACAAGGGAATCGAAGTTCCTAAGACAGAGATCGTTGTTACAGACGAAGATGTAGACGCTGAGCTTAAAGCAGAGCAGAGCAAAAACAGCAGAACAGTTACTGTAGATGACAGAGCTGCGCAGATGGACGATACAGTAGTTATCGACTATGAAGGAACTATCGACGGCGTTGCTTTTGACGGCGGCACAGCGCAGGATCATCACCTTGTTCTCGGCTCGGGACAGTTCATCCCGGGATTTGAAGATCAGCTTGTAGGCGTATCTACAGGAGAGGAAAAAGACGTAGTAGTTACATTCCCTGAAGATTACCATGCAAAAGATCTTGCGGGAAAAGAAGCTGTTTTCCACTGCACAGTAAAACGTATTGAGAAACTCGAGCTTCCTGAGCTTGACGATGAGTTCGCGCAGGATGTATCAGAATTTGATACTCTCGATGAGTATAAAGAGAGCCTTAAGAAGAAAATTGAAGAGCGCAAGGCTAATAACGCTAAAAACGCTAAGATCAATGCGGCAATGGATAAAGCCATTGAAAACGCCACAGTTGAGCTTTCAGATCTTCTTGTTGAAGAGCAGGTTAACAACATGTTCGAGCAGACAGCTAACAACATGAGAATGCAGGGCATGGATCTTGAGCAGTATCTCACAATGTCAGGACAGAAGATCGAAGACGTTAAAGAGAATATGAAACCGGACGCAATCAAGCAGCTTCGTACAGAGTTTGTTCTTGACAAGATAGCGGAAGTTGAGAATATCGAAGTGACAGAAGAGAAGGTTGAAGAGAGACTTGCTGAAATGGCTAAAGCTTACGGCATGGAAGTTGACAAACTTAAAGAACTCTTCAATGACGCATATATGGAACAGTTCAAAGAGAATATGAAATCAGAGCTTGCTGCTGAACTCGTTGGAGACAGCGCGGTAGAAGTAGAAGCAAAGGCTGAAGAAGCAGCTGAGGAAAAAGCTGAATAATTTCTGGCAAAACAAAAGGAGGCATAAACATGAGCCTGGTGCCATATGTAATAGAGCAGACCGGAAACGGCGAAAGAACATTTGATATATATTCAAGACTTCTCAAAGACAGAATTATCTTTCTTGGCGAAGAAGTAAATGATGTTACGGCGTCGCTTGTTGTCGCGCAGCTCCTTTTCCTTGAGGCGGAAGATCCAAACAAAGATATTCATTTATATATAAACAGCCCGGGCGGATCGGTTACAGCCGGTATGGCTATTTACGATACGATGCAGTACATCAAATGCGATGTATCTACTATCTGTATCGGTATGGCTGCGAGTATGGGAGCATTCCTTCTTTCAGGCGGAGCGAAAGGAAAGAGACTGGCTCTTCCGAACGCGGAGATCATGATTCACCAGCCGCTTGGCGGAGCACAGGGTCAGGCAACTGAAATTCAGATTGCAGCCGAGCATATTTTAAAAACACGTAAAAAACTCAATATGATCCTGGCTGAAAATACAGGACAGGAATTATCGCGTATTGAGCTTGATACGGAAAGAGATAATTTCATGAGCGCCGAAGAGGCGAAAGCATACGGACTTATCGACGAAGTAATCACAAAGAGATAATTTTTCGAAGGGGTGTTTCAAATAAGGTTCAGACCTTAGTTTTGATGCCCCTTTTTTAAGATTTAAAATTAATTTCTGAATAGGAGAATAGGATGAGCAGCAAAGGTATATCAGTAGCAAGATGTTCGTTTTGCGGGAAAGCGGAAGGTCAGGTTCATAAAATGATCGCCGGACCGGCAGGAATATTTATATGCAACGAGTGTGTGGATCTGTGCAGGGAAATACTTGAGGAAGAAGAACTTTTCGAAGAACCTGAAACAAGCGATGTCGGCGATATCGTGCTGATGAAGCCGAAGGAGATAAAAGAGATCCTGGATGAATACGTTATCGGACAGGAGGAAGCGAAGAAAACTCTGGCGGTTTCAGTATACAATCACTATAAAAGAGTTTTGAGCGCGGAGCAGTCGGACGTAGAACTTCAGAAGAGCAATATATTGATGCTCGGACCTACAGGTTCGGGAAAAACCCTTCTTGCCCAGACCCTTGCGAGAATATTAAATGTTCCGTTCGCGATAACAGACGCTACAAACTTAACAGAAGCCGGATATGTGGGCGAAGACGTGGAAAATATTCTGTTGAGACTTATCCAGGCGGCGGATTACGATGTTGAACGCGCTCAGAGAGGTATCATATATATTGATGAGATCGATAAGATCACAAGAAAATCTGAAAACGCCTCTATAACAAGAGACGTATCAGGTGAAGGCGTGCAGCAGGCGCTTTTAAAAATAGTTGAAGGAACGATAGCGAATGTTCCTCCAAAAGGCGGAAGAAAGCATCCGCAGCAGGAGTATATCCAGATAGATACGACGAATATACTCTTTATCTGCGGCGGCGCTTTTGAAGGACTTGACAGAATAATCAAGCAGAGAAAAGATACGAAGTCGATGGGATTTAACGCGGATCTCGGTATCATTGACGACAACAAGGTAGGAGATCTTCTCAAAGAAGTAATGCCTCAGGATCTGATCAAATTCGGACTTATTCCGGAGTTTGTCGGACGTATTCCTGTAGTAGTAAGCCTTGATGCCGTAGATGAGGACGCTCTCGTGACAATTCTGACAGAGCCGAAGAACAGCCTTGTAAAACAGTATACGAAGCTTTTTGAGCTTGACGGAGTAAAGCTTACATTTACAAAGGATGCGCTTCGCGCCATAGCGAAAGCCGCCGTTCAAAGAAAAACAGGAGCGAGGGGACTTCGCGCGATAATGGAAAATACTATGATGGACGTTATGTTTGAAACGCCGTCGGACGAGAGTATTGTTTCATGCGAAATAACAAAAGAGGCGGTAGAAGGAACGGAAGCTCCAAGAATTACAAGAAAAGAAAATAAAAAAGAAGATACACAGGAGATTGAGGAAAAGAATAGTGACTCGCTGACAGATGCTGAGCCTGCTAAAAGAAAAAAGAGAGAAGGTAAAAAAGCTGTCAGTTGACAAACAGGAGAAGTTTGGAAGTAAACTTCCAAATCGGCCATTATTGACGCGGCAAGCGCGTCGAAAAGGGGAAATATGAGTGATTTATTAAAAAGAATGCCGGCGGTGGCGCTTCGAGGAACGCTTGTAATGCCGGATATGATAATGCACTTTGATATCAGCAGAAGCCGTTCTGTCAAGGCGGTTGAAAAGGCTATGCTTCAGGATCAGAAGATTTTTCTGGTAGCCCAGAAAGATATCAGCGAAGAATATCCTGAACTTGAAGACGTATATAAAATCGGTACGATAGGGGTCATAAAACAGGTTATCAAGCTGCCGAATAATCTTATCAGAGTTCTGTGCGAAGGTCTGACAAGAGCGCAGCTCATTGATTTTTCGATGACAGATCCTTATCTTGAGGCTGATATCCTGCCTTATTATGATGAAGAGATGGAGTTTGAATCTGATGAGCAGAAGGAAGCTATGCTCAGAAATTTAAAAGAGCTTTTTATCGAGTTCGCGAGCGAAGGAAATAAATTCGGCAAAGAACTTATGGCTCAGTTTTTAGAGATTGACTCTGTGGAAAGGCTTGTAGACCAGATCATAGTACAGATTCCCTGCGGGCTTGAACAGGCGCAGGAGCTCTTAGAAGCGGTGGATATTTCCAAGCGATATGATACTTTATGTAAAATACTCGCTAAAGAAGTCAATATTTTTGAGATAAGAAAAGAACTCCAGGAAAAGATCAGAGAAACCCTCGACAAAAATCAGAGGGAATATATATTAAGAGAGCAGATAAAGATCATCCGCGAAGAGCTTGGAGACGATGACTCCCAGTCTCAGATCGATGAATACAGAAAGAAAACGGAAGAGTTGAACGCGTCCCAGGACGTAAAAGACACCATAATGAAAGAGATAGGCCGTCTTTCAAGTCTCGGATCGAATAATCCTGCCGAAGGAGGCGTCATCAGAGGATATATAGAAACGCTTCTCGCGCTTCCGTGGGACAATATGTCTGTGGATAACGAGGATATCTCAAAGGCAAGACAAATCCTCGAAGAGGATCACTATGGACTTCAGGATATAAAACAGAGAGTTCTGGAGTTCCTTGCGGTGCGGACTCTTAAGAAGAAAGGCGACAGCCCGATACTGTGTCTCGTAGGCCCTCCGGGAACCGGTAAAACATCTATCGCGAGATCCATAGCGAGAGCCCTCGATAAAAAATATATCAGAATGAGTCTTGGCGGTATCAGGGATGAAGCCGAGATACGAGGACACAGAAGGACTTATATAGGAGCCATGCCGGGTCGCATTGCCGAGGGAATGCGTCAGGCAGGAGTAAAAAATCCGCTGTTTCTTCTTGACGAGATAGATAAAGTTAGTTCGGATTACAGGGGAGATACGGCTTCAGCCCTTCTCGAGGTACTGGATCCTGAGCAGAACGTAAGATTTTCCGATCATTATATAGAAATTCCGATAGATCTTTCGGAGGTTCTGTTTGTCGCGACAGCAAACGACGCTGCGGCGATACCGCGTCCGCTGCTTGACAGAATGGAACTTATAGAGGTTTCCAGCTACACCGAAAATGAAAAGATGCATATCGCGAAAGAACATCTGATCCCGAAACAGATGGAAGCCAACGGCATAATGAAAAAAGAACTCTCCATTTCAGATAAAGCCCTTGAAGAGATCATAAGCTCTTATACAAAAGAAGCGGGCGTAAGACAGCTTGAGAGATTCATCGGAAAGATCTGCCGAAAGGCCGCGCTTATAATGAAAGAAACGGGCAAGAAGAAAGTCTCGGTAACGGTCAACAATATAGAAGAGTTCCTTGGAAAAAAGAAATATTCATTCCAGAAGGCAAATCTGAAGCCGGAAATAGGAATAGTGCGCGGACTGGCATGGACAAGCGTCGGAGGCGACACTCTTCAGATAGAAGTAAACATAATGTCAGGCAAGGGAGAGTTAAGACTTACAGGACAGCTGGGCGACGTAATGAAAGAGTCAGCCATGGCGGGAATAAGCTATATAAGATCCGTTGCAGGAAAATATAATATTGAAGACGAGTTCTTTACAAAGAACGATATTCATATTCATATACCTGAAGGAGCCGTGCCAAAAGATGGTCCGTCCGCCGGCATCACGATGGCGACAGCCATGTTATCGGCTATAACCCATAAAGCTGTACGCGCAGATCTGGCTATGACGGGAGAGATAACATTGAGAGGAAGGGTTCTTCCGATAGGCGGATTGAAAGAAAAACTTCTTGCGGCTAAAAAAGCGGGCATGGCTAAGGTTCTTGTGCCTGTAGAAAACCGTTCGGATGTACAGGAGCTTGACAAAGAGATTACAGGAGGACTTGATATTGTCTTTGTGGAGACAATGGATCAGGTTATTAAAGAGGCATTGATAAAATGATAGTAAAACAGGCATCGCTTGATATAGTGTGCGGAGTGACAAGCAAACTTCCCGATACAAAGCAGTTTGAAGTGGCTTTTGCCGGAAAATCAAATGTTGGAAAATCATCGCTGATCAATGCGCTGATGAACAGAAAAAACCTTGCGAGAACAAGTTCTCAGCCGGGCAAGACGCAGACTATAAACTTTTATCATATAAACGATGAATTTTATCTCGTCGATCTGCCGGGATACGGATACGCGAAGGCGAGCGAAGAGGTAAAGGCGAAATGGGGAAAGATGATCGAGAGGTATCTTTACACGTCGCCTAATTTAAGAGCTGTGTTTCTGCTTATCGATATCAGACATGAGCCGTCGGCAAACGACAGGCTCATGTTTGACTGGATAAAGAGTCAGGGCTTTGAACCGATCATCATAGCTACAAAACTTGACAAAATAAAGAGAAGCCAGATTCAGAAACAGACGGCGCTTATAAAAAGAACTCTCGGAGTATCAAAAGAAGCGGGAATACTCACATTTTCGGCTGAAACAAAACAGGGAAGAGATGAGATATGGGAACTCATAGAAAGTCTTATGAACGCTGAAAATACAGAAGAACCTGACAGAGAAATCGCGGAAACCAAATAAGAGTTTCGCGGATAAAGAGGATCAAGACATGTCAATGATAGAAACAAAAAACCTTCACTATGACTATGTTCAATATGTTGACGACAATGAACAGCCGCAGATTCTGCATGCCATAAAGGGCGTGGATCTAAGTGTGGAAAGAGGTCAGTTTGTAGCGATTATAGGACATAACGGAAGCGGCAAATCAACGCTGGCAAAACACCTGAACGCTCTTCTTTTGCCTACTGAGGGAACGGTCTGGGTCAGCGGAATGGACACGAAAGATGAAAAATATCTCTGGGAAATCAGAAAGAACGCAGGGATGGTATTTCAGAATCCCGACAACCAGATAATAGCCTCTGTAGTTGAAGAGGATGTGGCTTTCGGCCCTGAAAATATCGGAGTTCCTACTGATGAGATATGGCGCAGAGTTGACGAGGCTCTGGCGATAACAGGCATGACTGCATACAGAGAACATTCTCCGAACAGACTGTCGGGAGGACAGAAGCAGAGGGTTGCCATCGCAGGAGTAATGGCGATGCAGCCTAAATGCATCATTCTTGATGAGCCGACGGCAATGCTTGATCCGAGCGGAAGAAAAGACGTTTTAGAGGCGTTAATGGAGCTCAACAGAAAGCATAAAGTTACTATTATACTCATAACTCATTATATGGAGGAGACAATAGACGCCGACAAGGTATTTGTTATGGAGGACGGAATTGTTGTAATGAGCGGAACGCCGAGAGAAGTTTTCCTTCGGGTGGAAGAACTTCAGCAGATAGGACTTGATGTGCCGCAGGTTACTTATCTTGCCCATGAACTTGTAAAAGAGGGCTTAAATATAAAAGAGCCGATTTTAAGTATTGAAGAGATGGTAGAAGCCATATGTCGATTAAATTAGAAAATGTTTCATATGTTTACAGCAGCGGTACCGCTTATGAGATAAAAGCTGTAGATAACGTATCTTTTGAAATAAAACAAGGCGAGTTTGTCGGGATGATAGGGCACACCGGCAGCGGAAAATCCACGGTCATACAGCATCTTAACGGACTTGTAAAACCTACAAGCGGAAAAGTACTGTTTAACGGCGAAGACGTGTGGGCGGAAAATTATGACAGACGCGCCCTCAGATTTCACGTCGGACTTGTTTTTCAGTATCCGGAATATCAGCTCTTTGAAACTACCGTTTTAAAAGATGTATGTTTCGGACCGAAAAATCAGGGGCTTTCCGATGAGGACGCTTTAAAAGCTGCGAAAAAAGCGCTTGAAATGGTGGGCGCGCCGGAGGATATATTTGAAAAATCGCCGCTTGATCTTTCCGGCGGACAGAAAAGAAGAGTCGCCATAGCCGGCGTCCTGGCAATGAATCCTGACGTGCTGGTGCTCGATGAGCCTATGGCGGGACTCGACCCGCGGGGTAAAAAAGAAATACTTGATATGATCGCGGATCTTCACGAAAAAAACGGCATTACGATAGTACTTGTTTCGCACAGTATGGAGGACGTCGCGGTTTATGTTGACAGGCTCATCGTAATGGATAAAGGAAAGAAAGCCTTTGACGGGAACCCAAAAGAAATTTTCGCCCATTACAGGGAACTTGAAAAAATGGGACTGTCAGCGCCGCAGGTTACATATCTGATGTACGCCCTCAGAGATAAGGGGTTTGATATCGATACGACGGCGATAACGGTATCAGAGGCAAAAGAAGCGATCTTAAAGGCTTTGGGGAGATAAATAAGTCATGTTAAAGGATATTACTATAGGCCAGTATTATCCGGCAGATTCAATTCTGCATAAACTGGATCCAAGAGTAAAATTCATAGGAACGATTGTTTTTATCGTGTCGATATTTCTTGTTCAGACCTGGGGATATCTCATCTGTACAGGATTTCTTGTATCGATGATAATTATATCAAAAGTCCCTTTTAAGTTTATGATAAGGGGTATGAAAGCCATACTTTTTCTTTTGATATTTACGGCGGTGATGAACCTTTTGCTGACCCAGGGAGAAGTCCTGTGGTCTTTTGGAATATTAAAGATAACAAAAGAGGGTATATTTACGGCTATATTTATGGCTTTAAGGTTTACATATCTGATACTCGGGGCTTCGCTGATGACTCTTACGACGACTCCGAACAAGCTGACCGACGGATTGGAAAA
>CASEDW010000149.1 GCA_949286775.1 uncultured Eubacteriales bacterium
CCGCGTCATTATTTTTTTAATCCTTCCAGGCGGGATTTTTTCTTATTCAATAAAGGAAGTTAATTCCTCGTACAGGTCGTTGCAGATGCTTTCGTCCGCTTCAAAACCGAAGAGCTCCGAGGTTTTGGCGGATTTCGCGATCAGCGCCGTAAGACCGTCTTCGCAGGGGATTCCGAGCTTAACTGCCTGGTTTATGAGCTTTGTTTTTACCGGAGTGAAAACCGCGTCAAGAACTCCCGAAAGGTGCGGGAATTTTGAAAGATCGACAGGCGAAGTCTTTACGTTCGGCGTCATGCCGATGGGAGTTCCGTTGATTATTATATCGACGTCCGTGTGATCATATATATTGTTGAAGTTGATTTTTCCGGTACGTGTAACAGAAATAATTTCCGAAGCGCCTTTATCGAGAGCTGCGATAGCGGCTGACGAAGCAAAAGAACCCTTGCCGAGGATCATAACTTTTTTGCCGCTGAAATCTATTTTCGCGATGGAGGCTGTCGTGATAATGCCGTCGTATTCGGTATTGTATCCCGTGAGCGTGCCGTCTTCTTTTTTAAGGATAGTATTTACATATCCGGTGCGTTCGGCTGTATGATCAAGTTTGTCGCAGTACTTGACAACTTCTGCTTTATAAGATGACGATATATTTAAACCTTTGAACGGACGTCTTGAGAACAGAACAGGCAAAATATCCACAGGGATGGAATAGAGGCCGAAATTCCTGTTGCCCATGGCATGATGTATCCATTTTGAATAGCTGTATGATACGTCTTCTCCGATAAGTCCGTATTCGATGGAATTTATCTGGATTATCAGAGACTGGAGCTGGCGGCTGAGATCGAGGATCTCAGCGTAGAGCGCTCTGACGTAGGGAGCGTACATTTTTCCTGCTTTTTCTGCAAGATTGTTGAGAAGCTGCTGTTCGCGCTGAGCGTCTTTGACAGGCATATTATTCTGGATTTTATAGTCGGCAACCTGCGCCGATACTTTCATGCGGTCTATAAAGAGCTTCGTGAGCTGATCGTCTATTTCGTTTATCCTGCTTCTTAATTCTGTAATATCCATTCTAAAACCTTTCAATTTTATAAACTATAATAATAGTATAATATCACTTTTAGAAAGATAATCATAGATTTAAAATGAAATCTTTTAACGCGGAATAAATATCATTATCTGATGGCGGGCAGCCTTTGACGCTGTATTTAAAGGAAGATGTGCAGTTCCCGACGCCTAAAAGTCCGCTCTTGTTTTTGTGCCCCTGACCTATCGCTATTTTACATGGAAGCTTATCTAACAGACCTTCTTCTTTTAATTTTAAAAGCGCCGGTACCAGCATCGCGTAGCAGGCGCTGCATGAATCTATATCGTCGGCGGCGTATCTGACGTCAAGGACGCGTTTTTCGGGAGCGTAAATTGTATCTTCCGTGCCTGATATGACGGTGATTTTCGCGGACGAGACATCACTGCTTCCGATACCTAAGCTTTCTGACAGAACTATGTAGGGCACATCTTTTACATCGTAACCGAGCAGAGCGCAGACATGGGCGTCGACGAGAACCGGATCTTTTGCCGCCATTATACAGTTGGAAATAACCGGATTGCCGCCCTCTTCAAAGTCAAGGTCGCCGCAGATATTGTCTACAACGATAAAATCCTGATGGATTACGCTGTTTAAACGGGCGATCGGCTCGTGAAGACCCAGCGTATGAAAACGTCTTTTTTCAGAATTGGGAATGAGACCCTTCATATTTTTGAGGGCGCAGGTGATCTTTGTCTGGCAGTGGCCTTTTAGCACAGGCACGTTTATCAGGAAATCTATTTTATTTACGCTCTCGCAGATATTGAGTTTATAGCTCTTTGACGATACTTTTACGGAAGCGTCTTTCTGCGTGTTGACAAGTTTCACGTTGTATTTTTTTGCGAGATCATTATATCCGCAGTATTCAAAGGCTTCAGAGGTTTTGTCGCCTACCCAGGATCCTTCGAGGATCGTAATATTAAAGAAACCGTATGATTGCAGATATTCGACGATTCCTGCTATTATCTCGGAGTGAGTCGTCGCGCCGTATGAAGCGGGCGTAGGCGTTACAAGGTTTGGTTTGATGCCGATATGAAGGGATAAATCTGATATTTCAGAAGCGAGATCGGCATGCTCAAGCAGCGCAATCGTCTGATTTTTGTAGTCAGTGCCGTATATCTTTAAAATTTCATTTTTTTGCATATATATCACCTTATAAAAATCGGGGCTAAGAGTCTTGCTCTTTGCCCCGGATTGTATTTTTATTTATCGTCAGCCGGAAGAACTGATGTGCAGTGTGCGCACTTTGTGGCTTCGATAGGGATTTCACTCAGGCAGTAAGGACATTTCTTTGTAGTTGGAGCTGCCGGAGCTTCATCTTTTTTACGGTTGAACTTGTTAAGCGCTTTGACAAGCATAAAGATAACAAAAGCGACGATAAGGAAATTGATAACTGCCGCTATGAATGATCCCATTGCGAAAACAGGACCTTCCGGATCGCTTGTAAGGGCGATATTCCACATTGAAAAATCAAGGCCTCCTGTGATAAGAGAGATAAGAGGCATAATTACGTCGTTTACAAGGGAGGTTACGATCGCCGTAAACGCGGAACCGATGATAATACCTACGGCAAGGTCAACAACGCTGCCGCGTGAAATGAATTCTTTGAATTCGCTGATCAGTTTTTTCATGAACTGTCTCCTTAATTGATGTTTTTTTACATCCGAGACAGTATAGCAGTTATATAAGCCGGTTTCAATATTTTTCTAAAAAATTTTTAAACTGTAAAAGGATGAAAGAAATTTAAGCAGTATATTGATTATAGAGGCTTTCTATTAAATGAGATTTAGCCTTGATGTTATCGTAACGTAACAGTATTTACAGGCAGGAGTGATGAGTAAAGGTGCGTTATTCCGAAGAATTTATAGAAAAGGTTCGGGCGGCCAATAATATAGAAGATATCATTTCCGGATATGTTAAACTTCAGCGGAAAGGATCGTCATATATGGGGCTCTGTCCGTTTCACAATGAAAAGACGCCGTCTTTTTCAGTTCATCCGGGAAGACAGACATATCACTGCTTCGGATGCGGCGCGAGCGGCGACGTGTTTAATTTCATTATGGAATATGACAGAATGAGTTTTCAGGAGGCGATAGTAAGTCTCGCGAACAGGGCGGGCATCGCTGTTCCCGAGAACGACGTCACCGAGGAGCAGAAAAAGGCCGCTTCCGAAAAAATAAGACTTTTAAACATACAAAAAGACGCGGCTATGTTTTATTATTATAAACTGCATTCGCAGGAGGGAAAAGTTGCGGTTAAATATCTGACAGACAGGGGATTGTCCGCCGAAACGATTAAACATTTCGGACTCGGATATACGGGAAAAAGCGGAAGCGGACTGTACGCCTATCTCAAGAAAAAGGGGCATTCTGACAGAGACCTAAAAGAATCGGGACTTTTTACTTTCAATGAAGCAAAAAATACGATGCAGGAGAAGTTCTGGAACAGGGTCATGTTCCCGATAATGGATATAAACAGAAAGGTCATCGGATTCGGAGGAAGGGTCTTTGGAGACGCGAAGCCCAAATATTTGAATTCGCCGGAGACAAAACTGTTTGATAAAAGCAGAAATCTGTACGGACTTCATATCGCGAGAAGTTCAAGAGAAAAATATATGATTATCTGCGAAGGATATATGGACGTCATAACGCTGCACCAGGCAGGATTTACAAATGCGGTCGCATCCCTTGGAACGGCGCTTACCTCGCAGCAGGCGGCGCTTCTTCACAGATATACGAAAGACATCTGTCTTATGTATGACAGCGATGAAGCCGGCGTTAAAGCGGCTCTCAGGGCGGTGCCTCTTTTGCGCAGCGCCGGACTGAACGCGAAGATAGTCGATCTGAAGCCTTATAAAGATCCCGATGAATTCATAAAAGCAAAGGGAAGCGAGGGGCTTGCAGAGCGTATAAAAAAAGCGGAAAACGGATTCATGTTTGAGATAAGGATCCTCTACGAAAGTTATGATATGTCGGATCCCCAGGCGGTAAGCGATTTTTATCATGAGGCCGCGCGAAAACTTTTGACGTTTTCCGATGAAATAGAGAGAAACAGCTATGCTTCCAGCGTTTCGAGAATGTACAATATAGCGCCGGAAGTATTAAAACGGCAGCTTGGAAAGCTCGCGATGCAGGGAATAAGGAGCGAAGAGACGCCGCAGATGGCGGAACGCCCGGGTAAAAAGAAAGATAAAACATATGACAGGGCGGAAAAAATACTGCTGTCTTGGATCTGCCAGAAACCTGAGACGATAGAAATGGTCAGGGAATATATAGGATCGGAAGATTTTTCAGAAGGTCTTAACAGAATTATGGCGGATAATTTGTTTAAAATGTATGAAGAGAAAAGGTTTAATCCTGTCGCGGTTTTGAACTTGTTTGAGGAAACTAATGAGAAGTCAGACGCGGCGGCGATAATCGAAGGCTCCCTCATTCCTGAAAGGGAAGAGGATTTTAATAAGGCTATAAAGGAAGTCATGCTGAGCGTCAAGAGCGCGAGCCTTGAAAGAAAAATTGAAAATCTTCCGGTCTCTGATATGGCCGCCTTTCAAAAAGTGATGGCCGAAAAAAAGAATCTGGAAGAAATGAGAAAGCTAATCGGAGGGTAATTATGGACGCGGAAAAGGAAAAAATCAGCAAAGAAAAATTGCTTGAGCACATTAAGAACCTTTTGGAAAAAGGTAAAAAAAGCGACAATCTTCTTACAAAAAAGGAGATAAAAGAATATTTTAAAGATATCGATCTGACGGAAGAGCAGATCGACAAAGTGGTAAAATATCTTGAAGGCCACGGCATCGATGTTATCGATATCCCTGACACTGACGCGGATTCGGAATTCGACAATATACTGCTTCTTAAAGATGACGACATAGATCTTGAGGAAGAGGAAATCGATGTTGAAAATATAGATCTTTCAGTTCCCGAGGGCGTAGGCGTTGACGATCCTGTACGTATGTACCTTAAAGAGATCGGAAAGGTGCCGCTTCTTTCAGCTGAAGAGGAGATTGAGCTGGCAAAACAGATGGAAAAAGGAAGCGAGAGAGCGAAACAGCAGCTGGCGGAGGCCAACTTAAGACTTGTAGTTTCGATAGCGAAGCGCTATGTGGGACGAGGAATGCTCTTCCTTGATCTTATTCAGGAGGGAAACTTAGGACTTATAAAAGCCGTTGAAAAATTTGATTATACAAAGGGATACAAGTTTTCAACATATGCCACATGGTGGATACGCCAGGCCATAACAAGAGCCATCGCTGATCAGGCGAGAACTATTCGTATTCCTGTTCATATGGTTGAAACTATCAACAAGCTTATCAGAGTTTCAAGACAGCTGCTCCAGGAGCTTGGACGTGAGCCGACCCCTGAGGAGATCGCTGAACAGATGGATTTAAGCGTGGACAGAGTTCGCGAGATCCTTAAGATTTCTCAGGAACCGGTGTCGCTTGAAACGCCTATAGGAAAAGAAGAAGACAGCCACCTCGGAGATTTTATTCAGGACGATAACGTTCCTGTACCGGCGGACGCGGCGGCGTTTACAATGCTCAGAGAACAGCTCGAGGAGGTTCTGAATACGCTTACGGACAGAGAGCAGAAGGTGCTTCGTCTTCGTTTCGGACTTGACGACGGAAGAGCGAGAACGCTCGAAGAGGTAGGAAAAGAGTTCCATGTAACGCGTGAGCGTATCAGACAGATAGAAGCTAAAGCCCTCAGAAAGCTCCGCCACCCGAGCAGAAGCAGAAAGCTCAGGGACTACCTTGAATAATATGGAAAAAAGCGAAACTTATCTGCCTGAAATTTCGTACAGGATGAAGGCGGCGGCCGATATGGTAACTAAGGGAAACTGCGTTGCCGATATCGGCTGCGATCACGGCTATGTATCGATATATTTATATAAAAAAGGTATCGCGAAAAAATGCATAGCGTCGGATATTAACAAAGGCCCGCTGCAGGCGGCTAAAAAAAATGTCGAGCTGTATGACGCGGGCAGCGGCGTGGAAGTGAGGCTTTCGGACGGACTGTCGGCGTTTGATATAGGGGAGGCCGACACCATTCTTATCACGGGAATGGGAGGAAACCTGATTGAAAAAATCCTGCTTAATAAAAGGAAAGTCGTTATTTCGGCCAGAGAGCTTGTACTTGAACCCCAGTCGGATTACGACAGAGTCAGAAAATGTCTGTGCGAACTCGGATTTGAGATAGCGGGCGAAAAACTTGTTTCCGAATGCGGAAAATATTATCCGGTTATAAAAGCCGTAAATACAGGAGAAAAACAGACGCTTTCCGAAATTCAATATAAATTCGGCCCCTGCATTCTTAAAGAACAGGAGGAAATATTCAGGGAATTTTTGCTGAAGGAAAAAAGCAGGTTTGAAGCAATACTCAGTTCCCTTGAAAAAAAATCCGCCGCTCCTGAAAGGCGTGAAGAGATAAGAAAAGAGCTTGATTTTATAGAAGAAGCGTTAAATTACAGAAAGCAGATTTAACAAAAATGAAAGATATTTCAAAGATAATACTGGCGTCGGGATCTCCCAGAAGAAGAGAGCTGCTTTTACAGATAGGAATTACTCCCGTGGTAGAGCCAAGCGGCGCCGATGAAAATATTGACGAAAAAAGACCTGATAAATTAGTGGAACTGCTGTCAGAGCGCAAGTGCCTTGACATAGCAAAGAAGACGGATGACGGCATAGTTCTTGGAGCGGATACTGTCGTGTCCCTTGACGGGGAGATACTCGGAAAGCCCCGCGACGAGGCGGATGCGTTCAAAATGATCAAAAAACTTCAGGGAAATGTTCATCAGGTATATACCGGAGTGACTCTGTGCAGCGTAAAAAACGGCGAAATAACAAATAAGGTTTCTTTTTCAGAGAAAACTGACGTAACCGTTTCAGAGATGACCGATGAGGAGATAAATGCCTACATCATGACAAAAGAGCCTATGGATAAAGCGGGCGCTTACGGTATACAGGGGAGCTTTGCGAAATATATTAGCAAAATTGACGGAGACTATTTTAATGTCGTGGGGCTTCCGCTTTCGGCGGTATATGAAGAACTGAAAAAGTTGTAAATGGAAACGATCGTTATGGAGGCGCGAAATGAAGTGCGAAGAGATAATCAGGCTGATAGAAGAAGAGTATCCTAAAAGCTGCGCTGAAAGCTGGGACAATCCGGGACTTATGGCCGGCAGCAAAGATCATGAAGTGAGAAAAATAATGATCTCTCTTGACGCGACAGACGAGGTTATAGAGCAGGCAGTCATAAACAAAGCGGATATGCTGATCACTCATCATCCGATGATATTTGGCGGTATAAAACAGATAAACGACAGTTTTCTTACCGGAAGGCGCATATTAAAACTCATTCGAAATAATATTGCGTGTTACGCGATGCATACGAATTTCGACATAAGAGGAATGGCCGATCTTAACGAAAAGCAGCTGGGACTTGTCAATACGCAAGTGCTGTTTGAAACGGGCGAATACGAAGGTAAAGCCGAAGGCATAGGAAGAGTCGGATATCTTAAAGAGGAAATGTCTTATGAAGAGCTCGCCAAATATGTAAAAAAATCGTTAGGCATCCCGAATGTAAGATGTTACGGAAATGCGGATAAGATGATATCAAAAGTCGCGATAAGCGGCGGCTCGGGAAAGAGTATAGTGCCGTCGGCGTTAAAGTCGGGGGCGCAGGTTTTAGTTACCGGCGATATTGATTATCATACCGGCATAGACGCTGCGGCGGAAGGGCTTTTTATAATAGACGCAGGCCATTTCGGAACGGAAAAAGTTTTTATCGAATATATGACTGAAAAGCTCAAGAAAAAGCTTGAAGGAAAATGCGTTGTGATGAGCGCCGATCAGAGCGCGCCGTTTACGGTTCGCTGAGGCAGGATTTGACACATAAAATCAAACAGGTTAAGATATCAAAATGATGGAGCAGGATATGTAATCGCGGCTGACTTTTGTCAGGTGAGGAAAGTCCGGGCTTCGCAGGGCAGGATGCCGGATAACGTCCGGCGGGGGTGACCCCGGGAAAGTGCAACAGAGAATAACCGCCCGGAACCATGAATAGTGTGCAAATGCGCAGGGCTTATGAGTAGTGGTTCTGGGCAAGGGTGAAAAGGCAGTGTAAGAGACTACCGCCTGGCTGGTAACAGACAGGGCTGTGTAAACCCCATTCGAAGCAAGATCAGATAAAAAGCTATGCGGCGGCCCGTCGCGCTTTTGGGTAGATCGCTTGAGCTCACAGGCAACTGTGTTCCTAGACAGATGATTACACACGACATAACCCGGCTTATCGTCCGGCTCCATCTTTTATAGAATTGAAAAAGGAGACTGCGAAAATGGCAGAGAATAAATTATCATTTGCGGATTTTGATACAGTAGATCTTGACGAGGAACGTCAGGCTCTCGCGATAATAGACCAGACGAAGCTTCCGGGAAAGATGGAAATGCTTTATCTTACAAAACAGGAAGACATATGGGACGCTATCTATCTTTTAAAGGTAAGAGGAGCTCCTGCTATAGGAGTTTCCGCCGCTATAGGAATTTATCTTGCGGCAAAAGACATAAAAGCCGATTCATATGAAGATTTCCTCGCGCAGTTCAGAAAAGCAAAGGATTATCTTGATTCGGCAAGACCTACTGCCGTAAATCTCTCATGGGCTTTAAAACGTCAGGAACAGGTTGTTCTTTCCCATGCCAACGAACCTATAGAGGATATAGTTAAAGCGCTTCATGACGAAGCGATAGCGATACGTGACGAAGATATAGCCGTATGCCGTGCTATAGGCGAGTACGGACTTACCCTTGTCAAAGACGGAGACGGACTTCTTACTCACTGCAACGCGGGAAGACTTGCTACGGTCAAATACGGAACCGCTACGGCGCCGATGTATATAGGAGCTGAAAAGGGATACAAATTTAAAATATTTGCCGATGAGACAAGACCGCTTTTGCAGGGCGCGCGCCTTACTGCTTTTGAACTTGCCGAGGCGGGCATGGACGTTACTCTTGAGTGCGACAACATGTCGGCGACAGCGATGAGAAACGGATGGATACAGGCTGTATTTGTAGGATGCGACCGCGTTGCGGCGAACGGAGATACGGCAAATAAAATAGGAACATCAATGGTGGCTCTCGCGGCAGCCAGATACGGAGTTCCGTTTTATGTATGCGCTCCGACATCTACCATCGACATGGCTACGGAAACAGGAAAAGACATAAAGATAGAACAGAGAAAACCTGAAGAAGTAACTGAGATGTGGTATAAGGAGAGAATGGCTCCTGAAAACATAAAGGTTTTCAATCCTGCGTTTGACGTAACTGACGCTGATCTTATAACAGGTATAGTAACCGAGTATGGAATAGCAAGACCGCCATATAAAGAAGCGTTTGAAGAAATCTTCCGGAGGAAGAATGGATGAGCAAAGACGAAGAACTGATCATTGAGTTTGAGGAAGCGGTTAATGAAGACGGATCTGACTTGCATGCTGATACTGAAAAAGAGGATATTCCCGAAAAAACCGAAGAAAATTTAAAACCCGAAGAAAAAATAAAAACCGAGGAAGAACTTTTAAAGGCTTTTGAAGAAGAGTACAACGAGGGACGCGACGAAAGAGCGCAAAGCGATGAGCTTGCAAATAGAGAAGAACAATCCTCAGAGGAAATTCAGTTTTTTGATGAAGACGATGAAGAAGCTGACATTGATGAAGAAGTTGACAATGAAGACCTCGAAATTATAGAAACTGACGGCGAAGAAGGTTCAGGGACAGAAAGTGCAAAAGCATCTGCGGAACCTCAAATAAATGATGAAGAGGCGGATGACGCCGCGAGAGCTCTTGAAGAGTATGAGCGGAGAATGGAAGCTGAAGCTGCCGCAAAGAGACAAGAAGAGGCTCAGATATACCGTCAGCTGATGCATGAAGAAGAAAAGCCGAAAGAAACTTTAGAAAATATTCCGGAAGAAAAGATTTTGTCGGGCGAAACAGTGATCGCCGAAGCGGTTTCTAAAAAGATTATTTCAGAAAATGAAATATCAAAGCAGGAGGAATCTGAAAGTCTGCAAAATTCCCAGGAAATCGAAGTAAGCGAAAAAGTTGCCCTTGATGAAAAGAAACCGGTTTACATCACAGAAAAAGGACGTCTTCCGCTGTCGGTTTGCATCGAGACAAATGATAAAATAGTATCGCGGATCGCTCAGATAGGAGATGTTCTTCCTGTTAAATGCACTAAAGAATTTTACGCTGAAAGTTTCGGCGCGGTATCCGTAGCTCTGAATTTATATGCCGGAGAAAGACCCTTTACATCGCAGAACAGACTTATAACAAAAACGAGATTCAAAGGCGCACGTATGATCGATCCCGGAAAGGCGGTCATCACCGTTGAACTGGAAATAGATACTGACTGCAATATAAAATTAACGGTTATAGATGAAGGAAGCCTGAAAAAGAGAACCGCTGTGATAGACAATTCATGGGTTCCGTCTGACGATGAAATATACAGGATCGTACAGGAGGCAAAGGAAAATTTCGAAGACGACAATAAACTGAGGGAAAGGATAAGGCTTATAAGACAGGCGCGGGAGGGCCTTATTCAGGCAAAGGAAGCTCTGAAATCAAGGAAGAAAAAACTTTCCAAAGAGCAGAAAAACGTCATAAAGAAAAAATGCAGACGCTTAAGTCAGAGATTAAAAAGAGCGGATATGCGCGAGATGTCGGCATTGACGGAGAAGGGAATTATCGACGCGTTGTCATCGCTGAACAGTGAATTAAGATAACTAATACCGCCTGCGGGCAGATATGCAATAAAATGTCTGCCCGCTGCGCTTTTGAAAAAACTGATAAAAAGCCCTTGAAAAACTAAGGTGAAAAATCGCTGAAAAACCCTTTAAAAACATAAATAGAGTGTTGACATAAGACTGCAATCATGCTATAGTGCGGAGGTAAGACATGAAACAGGTCTTTTTTTTATGCCTAAAAAAAGATCTTTGTGATTGCGAAAATACACATGGAGGTGGAGCAACGTGCGAGTTAAAATTACATTGGCATGTACAGAGTGTAAACAACGCAACTATAACATGACAAAAGAAAAAAAGAACCATCCGGACAGAATGGAAACAAGCAAGTACTGCAGATTCTGTAGAAAACATACGCTGCATAAAGAGACAAAGTAATTTTTGTGTGAGGTAGGATATGTCAGATAAAGCAGCTAAAACTGAAAAAAAGGCTAAAAGCAGTTTTTTCAAAGGACTTAAGGGCGAGTTCAAAAAGATTATCTGGACTGACAAAAAAACGCTTGTAAAGCAGACGATTGCCGTACTTTTAATTTCAGCAATCCTTTGCGTTATCATTACTTTAGTTGATTCCGGTGCTTTGGCATTGGTTGATCTCATGATTAAGTAAGAGGTGGAATAATGTCAGAAGCAAAATGGTATGTAGTCCATACATATTCAGGCTATGAAAATAAAGTAAAAGCCAATATCGAAAAGACTATTGAGAACAGACATCTTGAAGATCAGATCCTTGAAGTTCGTGTCCCGATGGAAGAAGTTGTGGAGATGAAAAACGGATCCAAGAAACAGGTATCAAAAAAACTGTTTCCGGGTTATGTACTTCTGCACATGGTTATGAATGACGATACCTGGTATGTAGTGCGCAATACGCGCGGAGTTACGGGATTCGTCGGACCCGGATCAAAACCGGTTCCATTAAAACAAAGCGAGTTAAAGGCTTTAGGCTCGGAAGAAGAGCAGAAAGTCGTAATGGATCTCGATGTAGGAGATTCGATCATAGTTACCGGAGGAGCCTGGAAAGATACTGAAGGCGTTATATCAGCCGTAAATCAGGCTAAACAGATGGTGACTATTCAGGTAGAGCTTTTCGGCCGCGCGACGCCGGTTGAAATAAGCTTTTCAGAAATCAAAAAGATCGGATAAGCCGATCAGACGACGTGGGAGGGAAGATCCCCGCAATTACCACTATAGGAGGTGCCGAAAATGGCAAAGAAAGTTACAGGATATATTAAATTACAGATTCCGGCCGGCAAGGCTACGCCTGCTCCACCAGTAGGACCAGCTTTAGGTCAGCACGGTGTAAACATCGTACAGTTCACAAAGGAGTTCAATGCGAGAACAGCAGATAAAGGAGATCTTATTATCCCTGTAGTTATCACTGTTTACGCAGATAGAAGTTTCAGCTTCATCACAAAAACTCCTCCTGCAGCAGTTCTTCTTAAGAAAGCATGCAACCTTAAATCAGGTTCAGGCGTTCCTAACAAGACAAAAGTAGCGACTATTTCCAGCGACAAGATTCGTGAGATCGCAGAGATGAAGATGCCTGATCTTAACGCGGCAACTATCGAAGCTGCTATGAGCATGATCGCGGGAACAGCCAGAAGTATGGGTATTGTTGTAAAAGATTGATAGACGACCAGGAGGTTATTTGAGATGAAACACGGAAAAAAATACGCAGAAGCTGCAAAAGCAGTAGAGCGCACAAGATTATATGATCCAGAAGAGGCTATCAGCTTAGTAAAGAAGATCGCTTCAGCTAAGTTCGATGAGACTGTAGAGGCTCATATTCGTACAGGATGTGACGGACGTCATGCAGATCAGCAGATCCGCGGCGCTGTCGTACTTCCAAACGGAACAGGAAAAAAAGTTCGCGTACTTGTATTCGCAAAAGGCGCTAAAGCAGATGAGGCGCTGGCAGCAGGCGCTGATTATGTAGGAGCAGAGGAACTTGTTCCGAAGATCCAGAAAGACGGATGGCTTGATTTCGACGTTGTTGTAGCTACACCTGATATGATGGGTGTTGTAGGACGTCTCGGACGTGTACTTGGACCAAAAGGCCTTATGCCAAACCCAAAATCAGGTACAGTAACAATGGACGTAACAAAAGCCATTGCTGATATCAAAGCCGGTAAAGTTGAGTATCGTCTCGACAAAACAAACATCATTCATTGCTTAGTTGGAAAAACTTCTTTCACAGAAGAGCAGCTTATGGAGAACTTTAACGCGCTCATTTCTGCCATCAACAAAGCAAGACCGGCTGCTGTCAAAGGACAGTACCTTAAGAGCGTTTCAGTTTCTTCAACAATGGGACCTGGTGTTAAGATCAACACTTTAAAACTTGACTAATTGTTGAGGTGACTGTTCGGACACTTTTTCTTGCATTTATCAGATGCAGATGTTATAGTGTCAAAAGAATATGTAACTGTTAACGGAGTGGACGAAAGTCCACTCTTTTTATTGAAGTAAAGAAAAGTGAAAATATGAGCCGCAGAGAAGATATCGAAAGAAAAGCTGAGGAGCTGATAACTCCGATAATTCAGGAAAATGAGTTTGAACTTGTAGACATCGAATACGTCAAAGAGGGAAGCGATTTTTACCTTCGCGCGTATATTGACAAACCGGGCGGAATCGATGTTCTTGACTGTGAAAAGGTGAGCAGGGCTTTTTCGCCGCTTTTGGATGAACATGATTTTATAGAAGACGCTTACATTCTTGAAGTAAGTTCGCCGGGACTTGGAAGACCTTTGAAAAAAGACAAGGATTTTAAAAGAAATATCGGAAAGGATATTGAATTTAAAAGCTATAAAAGCATAGACGGAAAAAAAGAATTTTTCGGAACTCTGACCTCTTTTGACGGTGATACGTTCACCGTGGAGGATGAGGACGGAAGATCATTAACATATAACAGAAAAGACATGGCCCTTATAAGGGAATATGTCGAATGGTAACGAAAATAACTTTAGTTTGAATAACGGGAGGATAAGAGAAAAAGAGATGGCAAGCGAATTAAAAGAAGCATTGGAAATTCTGGAAAAGGAGAAAAATATAAGCAAAGAGGCTATACTTGAAGGTATCGAGCAGTCTCTTATGCAGGCTTGCAAAAATCACTTCGGAAAAGCTGACAATGTTGTTGTAGATATCGATCATGACACATGCGAGTTCAGCGTATACGCGAACAAAGAAGTTGTGGAAAATGTAGAGGATCCTGTCCTTGAGATCAGCCTTTTGGACGCAAAAAAGATAAAATCGTCATACGAGATCGGCGACATAGTAAGAGTTCCGATCGAGTCAAAATCATTTGGACGTATCGCTACGCAGAATGCTAAAAACGTTATCCTGCAGAAAATCCGTGAAGAAGAGAGAAAATCGCTGTACAACAGATATTTCGAAAGAGAGCACGACATGGTAAGCGGTATAGTGCAGAGAAATATCGGAAAAGGCGTAAATGTAAACCTTGGCAAGATAGACGCCATTTTATCAGATTCGGAGATGGTTCCGGGTGAAGTGTTAAAGCCTCATGACAGGATCAAGGTATATGTGCTTGAGGTAAAAGATACTCCGAGAGGACCGAGAATTCTCGTATCAAGAAGCCATCCTGATCTCGTAAAGAGATTATTTGAAGCTGAAGTTACGGAAATAGCTGAAGGAATCATCGAGATAAAGAGCATCGCCAGAGAAGCGGGATCGAGAACGAAGATAGCCGTTTACAGCAA
>CASEDW010000150.1 GCA_949286775.1 uncultured Eubacteriales bacterium
CGCCTGAAATTCTTGAAGCCGCATAACGTATAAAGATACCTGCCAGCGCAGCCACGGCTATTATGATCAGATCATTTACGCCATAACTTTCATAGTCTGCGGCTATATGAATCGCTTTGCATATGCATGCCGTGATGGTGACATTGGCAAACAGACCCATAATCATAAAGGCAACCGTGTAATAAATATACTTTTTATTATCTCCCAGCAGATGAAGCAGCTTTTTGTCGATCATTTGTAGTACTCCTGTTTGTTTTTGATTTATGTTAGCTATAGCTAACACATTCTTTTCAAATAAGGAATGCTGCGCAAAAAAGCATTCCTTATTTACAAAATGCAGAACAATTTGATTAGCACTCGCTAACTGTTTGTCTAAAAAAATAAGTTAGTCAGAGCTAACTGAATTTACTATATACAATTAGACATAGCTTGTCAAGCAGGTTTATTTATATCGTTTGCTTTTTTGTTAGCTATTTGTTAGTTACTCAGAAAAAACCGCCCTTTTCCACAACGTAAAAACCCCCGAAAACCTTACGTTTTCGGGGGCAAATTTATGTTCTTTATTATTTAAGAGTAACTTTAGCGCCTTCAGCCTCAAGTTTAGATTTGATTTCATCAGCTTCTGCTTTAGCAGCTGCCTCTTTGATAACCTTCGGAGCGCCATCAACAGCTTCTTTAGCTTCTTTAAGTCCAAGACCTGTTACTTCACGAACAACTTTGATAACTTTAACTTTGTTTGGTCCAACTTCTGTAAGCTCTACGTCGAACTCTGTTTTCTCTTCAGCTGCTTCAGCTGCGCCTGCTGCAGGTCCTGCAACTACAACGCCTGCTGCTGCAGATACGCCAAACTCTTCTTCACAAGCTTTTACTAACTCGTTAAGCTCTAATACTGATAACTCTTTAATAGCTTCGATAAACTCAGCTGTTGTTAATTTTGCCATTATATTTTCCTCCATATTTTGATATTATTCGATAATTTTAATGAGCTGCCTTTATGCAGCTATGCGGCAATTATTCTGCTGCCGGTGCTTCGTCTTTCTCCGCGATCTGTTTGATAACACGTGCGAAGTTCGCGATTGGTGACTGCATGCTTCCAAGAAGTCTTCCAAGAAGAACGTCTCTTGAAGGGATGTCAGCAAGTGATTTGATTCCGTTTACATCATAGTAGCTGCCTTCTACAACACCTGCAACTAACTCTAACTGCGGGTTTTTCTTAGCAAACTCTGATAAAAGACGGATTGGCGCTGTCGCGTCGTCTTTGCTTACTGCAAGAGCGTTTGTGCTTTCGAGGTTGTCGTTAAGCGCCTCGCATGGTGTACCTGCAAACGCAAGTCTCATCATTGTGTTTTTGTAAACTTTGTAGCTTACGCCCGCTTCTCTTAAAGTTTTACGAAGAATAGTATCCTGCTCAACTGTAAGTCCGCTGTAGTTTACGAGAACAACGCTATCAGCATCAGCAATAGTATTCGCGATCTCATCAACGATAGGTTTCTTTAATTCAATCTTTGCCATGAAACAGTGCTCCTCCTTATATTATTTTATGCGCACGCTTCATATAAAAAGCCCTGACGGCACAAACCGACAGGGCATGAAATTCTTTAAAAGAATGTTCATCCTCGGCAGGCGTTTCTTCTTATGACTGATAACACAGTCACCTGCTGTCTTCGGCGTGACACAATACTTCTTATAACATATGAACTTTTCAATGTCAAGAACAATTTTAATTATTTATCATCTTCAGGTATAGAACCGTCAGTATCGACTACATCCGAAAAATCGTCGTCGGCATACTCATCGTTTTTATGAGTGTTTTCTGGTTCTGCTGCCGTATCCGATACGTCTGAATCATCAGCGCTGTGCGCCTCTTCAAAATGGCTTTCAGAATTTTCCTTTACGCTGTTTTCATGTTCTGTATCGATCATTTTTGTTGCAGTCATTTCTTCCGGCGCGCGGTTGAGTATTTCCATAAACTCATCGCCTGTGATCGTCTCTTTTTCATAGAGATATTTAGCGATCTCATGAAGTTTGATCATGTTTTCCGAAATGAGACGTTTTGCTTTCTCATACTGCGCTTTGACGATAGCTATAACCATTTCATCGATCTTACCCGATGTATCCTCAGAACAAGCCAGCGACGCGTCTCCTCCGAGGTATTTGTTTGAAAGAGTTTCAAGGGCAACCATTCCGAACTCGTCAGTCATACCGAAACGTGTAATCATAGCGCGGACAAGTTTTGTCGCCTGCTCGATATCGTTTGAAGCGCCTGTTGTGATAGAGTTAAATACAAGCTCTTCCGCAACACGTCCGCCTGTAAATGTCGCCACTTTGTTCTCAAGCTCTTCTTTCGACATAAGGTTGTGATCATCTTCGTCAACCTGCATCGTAAATCCAAGGGCTCCCGATGTACGCGGGATGATAGTGATCTTTGTAACCGGCGCTGAATGAGTCTGAAGCGCAGCCACAAGAGCGTGACCGACTTCGTGATATGCGACAACAAGTTTTTCTTTGTCTGTAAGGATCTTGTTCTTCTTCTGATATCCGGCTATTACAACTTCAACGCTCTCCTCTATATCGCTCTGCACTACGAACTTACGTCCGTCACGCACCGCTCTAAGGGCAGCTTCATTTATCATGTTCGCCAGTTCGGCGCCGCTTGCTCCCGGCGACATCCTTGCTATAGCGGCAAAATCAACGTTGTCGCTTATCTTTATATTTTTAGCATGAAGCTTAAGTATCTCTTCACGTCCCTTAAGATCAGGAAGCTCTACCGGAATTCGTCTGTCGAATCGTCCCGGTCTTAAAAGCGCCGGGTCAAGAGAATCCGGTCTGTTAGTAGCCGCAAGAATTATAACTCCCTTTCGTCCGTCGAAACCGTCCATTTCCGAAAGAAGCTGATTCAGAGTCTGCTCTCTTTCATCGTTTCCGGAGAAACCGCTTCCGTCTCTCTTTTTACCTACCGTATCGATCTCGTCGATAAATACGATACACGGCGCTTTTGCGTCCGCCTGCTTAAAGAGGTCACGGACTTTAGCCGCTCCCATACCTACGAACATCTCAACGAACTCTGAACCCGATATTGAGAAGAAAGGCACGCTTGCCTCTCCTGCAACCGCTTTGGCCAGAAGAGTCTTACCTGTTCCCGGGGGTCCTACAAGAAGAGCTCCTTTGGGCATTCTCGCTCCGATATCCTGATATTTCTGCGGATTGTGCAGAAAGTCAACTATTTCTGTAAGAATTTCTTTTGCCTCGTCTTCGCCGGCAACGTCTTTAAATTTAACGCCTGTCTCAGACTGGGAATATATCTTGGCTCCGCTCTTTCCAAAGCTCATGGTGCCGCCCATGCCTCCGCCGCCCATCTTTCCTGCAAGGGAGCGCATGAGAAGTCTTCCCAGGAGTATCAAAATCAAAAACGGAAGTATCCATCCCAAAAGTATGCTTACGAAAATATTATCCTGTGGAATTATCTCTGATTCAAAATCATCAAGACCTGCAGCTAAAAGCCTGTCTGTCAGCTGATAATCATTCATCAGTCCTGTTTCATAAACTTTTTCTTCCGTTGATCTGTCACTGAAAGTGATGACTCCTGTCTGCTGGTTGATATTTACTTCCTTAACCTGTCCGTTTTCCAGCATGTCCATGAAAGTGCCGTATCCGACCTTTTCAACCTTAACAGTTCCGGCGCTCGGAAATAGCAGGAAATTGATCAGAAATATCGCAATTACCGCGACAACAAAATACATTATAAACGGTTTTCTGCCGTTTTGCTGCTTATCTGGTTTGTTATTCATTAGAAACTCCTTAATCTGTCTGTTTCTTCTTCTCCGGTATTTTCTATGGCTTTAATCACGATGAAATAGCTTCCGACGCCTGCGTTTACCTCTACTCTGTCTCCCACTTTATGTCCCATAAGCGCCGCGCCCACAGGGGATTCCGGCGAAATACGCCCGTCAAGGGAATTGCCTCTTACTGACGTAACTATTTTGTATACCTCTGTTTCATCGTCGTCCTCAAAGAGGACAGTTACTTTTTTATTGATCCCGACCTCATCCTCGGCCGAATTATCTTCGATTATATTAGCTGTTTTTATCATATTTTCAAGGTATCTGATCCTGCTCTCATTTTGATTTTTAGCCTTTTTCGCGGCATAATACTCAAAATTCTCGCTCAGATCACCCTGCGCTCTCGCTTCTTTTACAGCTTCTATAAGCTGTTTCCTTTCGACCAGTTTTCTGCGGTCGATTTCTTCCTGCATCTTATCAATGTCGCTCTGTGTCAGATTGTCATGCATTATTTTTTCCTCTGTTATTTAGAAATGATACTCTCTTGTTTTGGTAAAATTCAACTAAAAAAAGTCTAAATTTTCTAAACTTTATTTTTATGCAGCTCATAATAAAAGATATACTGCTGTATAACTCCCGCGAATCCTTTATATCTTTCAAACGGAAATCCTTCGCTGTAATGTTCTTCAAGAACCTGTCTTATATGAGTATCTATCGGAAATGCGTCTATTTTGTGAAGCGCGAACAGACAGATACAGTCCGCGACTTTTTTACCGACGCCGTAGAGTTCCAAAAGCTTCTCTTTCGCTTCTTCATAGCTCATATCATAGAGTTCATCAGGCAAAAAACAGCCGTTCGCCACGGCTTTAGCGCATCTTACGACATATTTGCTCCTGTATCCAAGGTTGCACTCCATCAGCGCGTCTTCCGGCAGGCAGCAAAGCGCCTCAGCTTTAGGAAACGCGTAATATTTTGTGCCGTCTGAGGCAATTTTTTCTTCGCCGTATTTTTCGGATATGTTTGAAATGCATCTTCTGATTCTCGTGATATTATTCTGCTGCGAAATCAGAAAGGAGACTATCATCTCCCACAGTTCCTGGTTAAGTATCCTTATCCCGTTTCCTAATCTTACAGCGTCGGACAGATACTCGTCTTTTTCATCGACTGCATCCATATATTTTTGATAATCGGTATCGAGATCGAAATAATGTTTCCAGTATTCTTCAAACTCCTTATCCAAGCAGTCAAAATACACATATCCGCCCTCTTCCCACACGCAGATATATCTGTCGGCAGCAATGATTTCATATTTGCCGTCGTCTCTTTTTGACATTCTGAAACACTGGCCTGATTCCGCTATCTGCTCGATGTCAAAATTATCTTTTATTATCTTTTTCATTTTTTGCTTCCAAACTCAGCCTTCAGGGAAATTTTTCTTTAAATAAATGATGATTCCGATAAAAATAATAACGATAAATACTATCGAAACTATATTCCACATTCTGTTCAAAGGCGCTAAAAAGATCATCAATATCTCGTTAATCATAAGAAGCAGACAGAATACTCCGAAGGCTCTCTGATATCTTCTTTCGTCTTCCGGCGATTTTTTCTTTCTCTTCGGCGCGTTTTTTCCCTGAAACGCTTCTATGACGGCATTTCCCTTACCGACGAAAAATACTACTGAAAGTACTCCCAATGCCACCGCCAGAAAAATACTGAATTCAACACTCATTTTTTCATTTCTCTCCTGTATCTTAATTAATATTTTTTAACATAAGCAGCGCGTCTTCCGTAGGATTATGATAATAGTCTTTTCTTATTCCGACCTGCTCAAATCCATTCTTTTTATAAAGAGAGACAGCCGCTTCATTGCTCTTTCTTACTTCTAAAAAAATCTTTTTTACGCCAAGTTTTAAAGCTTCTTCAACAGCTTTTACTACAAGGGCGTTTCCGATTCCATGCTTTCTTTCGCTTTTTAAAACCGAAACGTTTGTTATATCCGCTTCATCCGCCGCTGAAATAAGACCTATATATCCGACTGTTTTTTCATTTTCACATGCCGTAAGAAAAACAGTTCCTTCACGATTTATATATGTTTCAAAATCCTTTTCATTCCATGGTGAAGAAAAGTTTTCCTTTTCAATTTCAGCGACCATTTTAAGATCCTGAGTCTTCATATATCTGATCTCAACCATTTTTCTTTTCCAGCCTCTCGCGTTCCGCCTGTGAAAGTCTGAGATATTCAGGCCTGTGCATGTCAGGATCGGTAAATTCGCCTCTCGCGGCGTACCCGCAGGCAAGCGTTCCAAGGGCTGCCGCTCTTTGATATAAAGCAAATGCCGGCGCGAACATAACTGGAACAGTTATATTTTTTTGAATCGTTTCCCTGTGTACTTCTACCCCGTCGCCTAAGAAAATAACGCTCTTTCCTGTTTCATTTATTGATTTTATCAAATC
>CASEDW010000151.1 GCA_949286775.1 uncultured Eubacteriales bacterium
AGTACCTGTACTTACTCCTGTATGCGTAATCGGCGAGCCGGGAGAAGACGCGGAAGCTGCTCTTAAGAACCACAAACAGCTTGAAGTGGCCGACAAACAGGACGACGGTCTTGATGATCTTGACGATGAAGATATCGATGAAACTCCTGCGGCAGCTCCTGCTGAAGAGGCGGACGAGTACGACTATGACGTAGTTGTAATCGGTTCAGGTCCGGGAGGATACGAGACGGCTATCAAGGCGGCTCAGAAAGGTCTTAAGACAGCCATTGTAGAAGAAAAATACTTCGGCGGAACATGCCTTAACGTAGGATGCATACCTACAAAAGTCATGATCCATACGGCTGATATCGTATCAGAAATCAAAGAAGCTTCAAAATTCGCCGTAACAGGCGTTGACGCTGACAAAGTAGGCGTTGATATGAAAGAACTCCAGAAGAGAAAAACAGCTGTCGTAAACAGACTTACAGGCGGCGTTCAGGTTCTTCTTAAAGCCAACAAGGTAACTATTGAAAACGGCAAGGGTTCATTAGTTGACGCTCATACAGTCAAAGTCGGAGACAAAGAAATTACTTCAGCAAACATTATTATTGCAACAGGTTCAAGTGTATTTATGCCTCCATTCATTGCTGTAGAGGGTGAAAACAACATCCTTACAAGCAATGAAGCACTTGACCTTGATCATGTGCCTGAAACTGTAGCCGTTATCGGCGGCGGAGTTATCGGCGTAGAGTTTGCTTATCTTTTAAATAAATTAGGCGCTAAAGTCACTGTTCTTGAGCTTATGGATCATATCATCCCGATGGTTGATAAAGAGATTTCGGCTCTCGCGCAGAAAAAGATGGAAAAAGATGGCATCGTATTTAACCTCGGCGCTAAAGTTAAATCAGTTAAAGACAACCATGTATACTACGAACTCGACGGCAAAGAGATGGATGTAGCTGCCGACGCTGTTCTTATGGCGGTAGGACGTATTCCTAACACAGAGGGACTTAACGCCGAAGGCATCGGCATCGAGTTCAACAAGAGAGCTATCGCTGTAGACGAAGCATGCAGAACAAATATTTCAAACATCTACGCTATCGGCGATGTAAACGGAAAAGTAATGCTTGCTCATACGGCTTCCCACGAAGGTATGGTAGCTGTAGCGGATATATTAGGCGAGCACGCGGAGATGAACTACGATCAGATCCCGTCATGCATTTATATCAATCCTGAGATTTCAGCTATCGGACTTACAGAGGAAAAAGCGAAAGAAGTCTGCGACAATGTCAAAGTCGGAAGATTCCCGATGATGGCAAACGGAAAATCCCTTATCGCAGGCGCTGAAGACGGAATGGCAAAAGTCATCCTCGACGCAGATACAGGCGAGATCCTCGGCGTTCACATTTACGCAGACAGAGCGACTGAGATGATCGGAGAAATGTCTGTAGCGATTGCGAACGAGCTTACGGCAGAAGAGATAATTCATTCGATTCATCCTCATCCTACAGTAAATGAAGCCATCGGAGAATCTTTCATGGCTGCATGGTACGGCAAAGCTATCAATAACCTTTAATCTTATATGATACATACGGATTGCTTCGTCATGAGGGCTTAGACCTTTTAACCCTGGTATCATAAATAAATACTATTATCACTTTTTCGGGGCCGGTTTTGCATTATGCATGACCGGCTCTGAAACAAAATAAATATATTGGTAAAAATGGCGCATATTTATATAAAAAAGACAAGATTGTAATGGTATTTGTTTAATAATCGTGATAACATAACAGAATCAAAAATATATTTCAAGGAGAGAAAGACCTATGGAAATCGCATTAGTAATGGAATACAGCACATGTGCTAAAAATGAGATCGTTTATCCGATTCTTAAAAAAGTTGCGGAGAAACATGGTCACACAGTAACAAACTACGGACAGTTCAATGCTGAAGACAACAGACAGACATATATTCAGAACGCATTCTTCATCTCAGCGCTTCTTAATTCAGGCGCGGCTGATTTCGTTGTTACAGGATGCGGTACAGGTGAAGGCGCTATGATCGCTGCCAACGCTATGCCGGGCGTTGTTTGCGGACATGTTGCAGATCCTGTTTCATCATTCCTTTATACACAGGTAAACAACGGAAACTGCATGGCTCTTCCGTTCGCTTATCAGTGGGGATGGGCAGGCGAGATCAATCTCGAGTACATCTTCGAAAAACTTTTCGTACAGGAGCCGGGCGGCGGATATCCTGAAAGCTCAGCTAAATCAGAGCAGGAGAACGCTGTTCGTACAAACAAACTTAAAACATTTTCACATCGTCCTCTTACAGAGGTTCTTGACATGCTTGATGACGAAGATCTTATCGAGCGCGTTAAAGCAGGATTCGCAGGCGTTCGTTACGACCTCTTCAAAGAGAAATGCAAATGCCCTGACATTCTTGCAGCAGTAGACAGAGTGCTTGCTAAATAATTGACACTGATAAACTTAAGGGTCGGATTTGCAATATAGTCTGACCCTTTAAGTGCGTTAATAAATAAAATGTCGCAGGACGACACTGGAGGTAAAAATGACTAAAGCAGAAAAAATGCAGGAGCTTCGTGTTCTTGCAGCTCAGATCCGCATTGAGACAATGAAAATTATCGGCGCGAGAGGATTTGGTCATGTAGGCGGTTCTATGTCTATGGCTGACGCATATGCGGTTATGTACGGCGCTTACATGAAGTTTGATCCTAAAAACCCAAGATGGGAAGACCGCGACTGGTGCGTATTATCTAAAGGACATGCAGGCCCTGTAATGTACGCTACTCTCGGAATCATGGGATATTATCCTGTTGAGGAAGCTTATACTCTTAACAGACCGGGAACAAAATTCCCTTCACATACAGACAGAAAGATGACAAAAGGCGTTGACCTTACGACAGGTTCTCTTGGACAGGGAACATCAGAAGCGGTAGGCGCTGCTCTTGGACTTAAATTAAAAGGAAAAGACAGCCACGTATTCTGCGTTGTAGGCGACGGAGAGGCTGATGAAGGACAGGTTTGGGAGGCGGCTCAGTTCGCGGCTCATTACAACCTTGACAATCTTATTTTCCTTATTGATGACAACAAACGTCAGCTTGACGGAAAAACAGACGATATCATGGCTCATAAAAAAGGAATCGGCGCGCGCTTTGATTCTCTTGCATGGAACGTTATCGACGTTAAAGACGGCAACGACGTAGAGCAGATCTATGACGCTATCGGAAAAGCATACGAAACAAAAGGCGTTCCTACAGCCATCATCCTTAACACAGTTAAAGGCAAAGGCGCTACATTTGCCGAGCCGACAGGAGCACATTCATCACAGCCGACAGAAGAAGAGTGGGCTGAGGGTATTGCAGCAGTAGAAGCTGCTTACGAAGCAATTAAGAACGCTTAATAAGGAGGCAGCAGAAAATGAGTTTTACATTAATCGGAAATCATGAAACAGATAAAAGAGGAAACCGTGACGGATATATCGCAGCAATGCTCGAGATGATGGAAAAAGACAACACTATCGCGCATATCGACTGCGACCTTGGCGGATGTATAAACGTGCCAAAGCTTATAAAAGCTCATCCTGACAGAGTTTTCAACGCGGGTATCGCTGAGCAGAACGGTATGGGCGTAGCTTCAGGCCTTGCTGCTACAGGATTCAACGTATTCTTCCATTCATTCGGTGCATTCGCTGCAAGAAGATGTTTTGACCAGGCTTTCCTTGCGGCAGGATATTCAGAAGTTCCTGTACACGTTATCGGATCAGACCCGGGCGTTACCGCGGCATTTAACGGCGCTACACATATGCCTTTTGAAGACGGAGCGCTTTACTTAAGCATTCCAAACGCTGTTGTGCTTGATTCATGCGACTATGTTCAGACATACTCTCTTACAAAAGCATGCGCGAAAGTTCCTACACTCACATATCTTCGTCTTATCAGAAAAGGATTTAAGACAATATATGCTGACGGCTCAGAGTTCGAGATCGGAAAAGGCGTTACTCTTAAAGAAGGAAAAGATGTTACTATCATCGCTTCCGGTATCCTTGTTGACGAAGCTCTTAAAGCTCAGGAAGCTCTCGAAAAAGAAGGAATCTCAGCAAAACTTATCGATATGTTCTGCTGGAAACCTATCGACGAAGAGCTTATCATCAAATCAGCTAAAGAGACAGGCTGCATCGTAACATGTGAAAACCACCAGGTAGGATGCGGACTTGGATCACAGGTTGCAAACGTTGTAGTTAAGAACTGCCCTGTTCCTATGGAGATGATCGGCATTCAGAACCGTTTCGGACAGGTTGGAGATCAGCAGTTCCTCATGGGAGAATACAACCTCCTGGCTGAGGACATCATCGCAGCAGCTAAGAGAGCTATCGCGAAAAAAGGCTGATTAATAAGGTTTAATTAATTTCCTGAAATAATTATAATAAAACCCCTGAAGGTTCAGATATCGATGAAAAATTTGATATCCGACCTTTCAGGGGTTTTTGTGTATAATTAAATGCATTATACGGTAAGTATAAGGTTGTTCATGTTCATTATTGAAATATAATTTATATCTTTAGCCACTACAGAGGCAATTCGGATTCCCATATGCTGAGTGTCGCCTTTAGCGTCCATGTCGTCGAGTTTTGCCATGGGATTAAAGGCTTTGCAGTTGTCCCGCAGTCTTAAGACGTAGTCGTCTCCCTTTTTAAAAATCCTGTAATCTATCGTATGCTTTTTACCGTCGCAAAATCCGTGAGTCAGGATGTTTTTAGTCATTTCCTCAAAAGCCGTCACGACAACGGCCGTTTTGTCTTCGCCTGAGTTCCTGCTTAAGCAGAACATTTCAAGTTTCATACATATGACAGGAAGTTCCTCGGCGCAGGTGATCGTGCCCTCCAAAAGATCGTCGTTGTCTATTCCGAAAGAATCAGACAGCATTAAAAGGTTTTTCTTTGAAGGAGCGCGTTTTCTGCCGTACAGATAAGCGACAATCAGATATAAAAGCGTCGTAAGTATTTCGCATATCAGATAAGAAGACCATACCGCGTCAGTTCCTATATAAGGCGACAGAAACAGAGCGAAAGGTATGCAGAACGCTATGTTCTGGCAGAATATCAGAATATTTGTAAATATGACGCGCCTGATAGCCTGCAGATAGTTTATCAGTATATTGTTTACTGCGTAAAACGGAAGACTCAGAGCGCAGAACCTGAGAGAACGCGATGTCATTTCAAGGGTAGCAGCGTCGGTGTTCATATACAGATCTATCACGCCTTCAGACGCGGCGAGAAGAAATACCATGATAGCCGTGGCTATGATAACTGAGTTGACAGTAACGACCTTAAACATCTTTGAAAGACTTGTCCTGTCTTCTTCACCGAAAAATATGCCTGTGAGGGACAGAGTCGTCATGCCGGAGGCGACTCCGGTAGCGGCAAAAAACGTACCTATGTTCATTCGCGCCGAATAAGCCGCAAGGGCGGTAGAGGTGGATATCGCGATAAGCAGATAATTCAAAAACAACGTTCTGAAGGTGGCAAAAAGACGTCCGCCCGCAGTGGGAAGACCGGGAAGTATGATTTTTCCGGCCAGTTTCCACGGGAGATGTTTGAGCGTCAGCCGGTATCCCTTTTTATTAGTCAGAAAATGTATAAGGGCGATGACAAACGCTGCGTATGAGCCGAGGGAAGTCGCCATGCCCATTCCGAAAAGACCGCCGTGAAAAACAGTTACATTTAAAATAGCAGCGGCTACGTTGACTCCGATCATTGCAGCGATCGAAATGATCGTAATTTTCTGATGACCGTCGAGCTGCGCGAAAGGAGCCATCGTCGTGGCGAGAAGAACTCCCGGAAATCCTACGGCAAGACCCAGCAGATATTCGCGGCCGAGAGGAAGGAGTTCTCCCCGGGCGCCTAACAGCTGAACGACGGGAGTCGCGAAAATTATAAAGACAGCCGTAAGTATTCCCGAAACAAAAAGCAGCATTATAAAGGTAAGAGAAAAAATTCCGTTTGCCTTTTCGGATTCGCCGATACTCATATGTTTAGTGCATATAATCTGGGAACCTGATGAAAAGATGCCCGTCACCGCCAGCAGAAGAATAGCGACAGGATGAATAAGTCCGTATGCCGCCATATCTGTAGTATCAAGGAAGTTGCCGATCATGATACCGTCGACGAGGGTTCCTATGAGCAGAGCTATGCTTGCCAGCAGCATTGTTATAAATGAACTGGTAAACATCGATCTGACGATACGGCTTTTATTAAGTGAATCTTTTAATTCCATATGGTGATCTCCAAACAGGTGTTTTATGAGTCATAAAGTTATGTTTTTTCAGAAAAGGGCTGATAGCAATACTTTTCGATCCCTTTGCTATCATAATAGTACAAAGTTGTGTAATAATAAAGAAAAAACAACTCTGACTCTGATAATGATATGCATTTTGCCGAAAAATAAAAGAATGATTGTTATAAAGGTGTTTTAAATATATAATATTTTTAATTATCTGTTTTAAGAAAAATATCCGGATTTAAAGTAGCATTTAAAAGGAGCGCTTTATGAATTACAGTACTTTTAAAGATCTGAAGATTTCAAAATTGGGTTTTGGAAGCATGAGACTTCCTTCTATGGAAAATGATATATCAAAAATTGACGAAGCCGATCTGACTATGATGGTAGATTACGCGATCAAACATGGCGTCAATTATTTTGATACAGCGTGGGGTTATCACGATGGGAAAGCGGCTGAGGCGTTAGGCAGAGCGCTGTCGCATCATCCGAGAAAGAGCTATCTTCTCGCCAATAAATTCCCGGGATACAACAAAGAGCTGATGAAAAATCCGGAGATGGTATTTGAAAAACAGTTAAAAGACTGCAACGTGGAATACTTTGATTTTTATCTGATGCATGACATAGATGATTATAATGTCAAAGATTATACAGATTTAAATAACAGCGCCGTCAGATATTTTATCGAGATGAAAAACGAAGGAAAAATTCGTCATCTCGGATTTTCTACTTTCGGCAGCGTCGATACGATAAACAGATTTCTCGATACTTACGGCGACAACATAGAGTTTTGCCAGATGCCCTTAAACTATATGCTCTGGGCGATGAGAAAAGTAAAGAGAAAAGTTGAGATCATAAAGAGCAGAGGCGTGCCGATATGGGCTACAGAACCGCTTGATCGCGGAAAACTCGCGAACATTTCCGACGCAAGAAAAGAAGTTTTGAAAATGATGAGGCCTGACGATTCAGTTGCGGAATGGGCGTTTCGATTCGCCCAGTCTGTCACATCAGTTAAGACTGTTATTTCAGGCATGTCAAATATAAATCATCTCATTGAAAACATCAGGATCTTTTCGGAAAAAGAAAGAGGCTATCTGAACAGCAAAGAAGGAGCTGTTCTTCTTGGAATAGCATTGGATATGCTCGAGGAGTTAAGGACAAACAGCAGAGCGTTAGTGGAGAAAAAATGTACGAAATAAACATCGAACTTCCCGAACATGTTGACAATATAATAAAAATACTCGAGGACAACGGATATGAAGCTTATGCCGTCGGCGGATGCATAAGGGATGTGATATTAGGTCGCACGCCGAACGACTGGGATATCACCACATCCGCGCTGCCAAAAGACGTCAAAAGATTGTTTAAAAGGACTGTCGATACAGGCATTGAACACGGCACGGTAACTGTTCTGATAAATGATAAAAGCTATGAAGTCACGACATACAGAACTGACGGCGAGTATAAAGATTCAAGACATCCTGAAAACGTCGAATTCGTAAAAGAATTAAAAGAAGATCTGCTCAGGCGCGATTTTACTATAAATGCTATGGCCTTTAACTATGAAAAAGGACTTCAGGATCCTTTTGGAGGCTATGAAGACTTAAAGAAAAAAGTCATAAGATGTGTCGGAAATCCGATGGAAAGACTTTCTGAAGACGCGCTGAGAATTCTTCGCGCCGTAAGATTTTCGGCTCAGCTTTCCTTTGAGATAGATGAAGAGACAGAAAATGCCATAAGGATTTTAGCCCCGAATCTTTCAAAGATAAGCGCAGAGAGGATATGCACGGAGCTTATCAAACTTATTGTGTCGGATCATCCCGAATATCTTAAAAAAGCATACGAGCTTGGCATAACTAAAGTAATTCTTCCTGAACTTGATATAGCGTTTAAAACGCCTCAGAACAACAAATACCATATATACAGTGTCGGAGATCATATAATAAAGACTGTGCAGTCAATAAAAGCCGACAAAGTTCTGCGTCTTACGATGTTGCTTCACGATATCGGAAAGCCTGAATCGCGAAAAACCGATTCCGACGGCGTCGATCATTTTAAAGGCCATGCCGAAATAAGCGTGGAGATGGCGGATGCCATATTAAAACGCCTGAAAATGGACAACGATACGATCAGAAAAGTAAAAATCCTGATTAAATATCATGATCTGAGATTTCCGGCGGAGATCAAAAACGTCAGAAGAGCTATGAATAAAATAGGAACAGAAATGTTTCCCGACTTTATAAAAGTTCAGACGGCGGATACGCTTGGAAAAGGCGATTACGGAAAAGAAAAAATGCTTGAACACCTTGAAAGGATAAAAGAGCTCTACGGCGACGTGCTTAAAGAAAATCAGTGCGTGACGTTAAAACAGCTCGCGATAACAGGAAAAGACGTCATGAGTTTAGGCCTGAAGCCGGGGCCTGCGGTGGGAGAGCTTTTAAACGAAGCCCTGAATTTAGTCATAGATGATCCTGAAAAAAATGAAAAACAATATCTTTTAAATTATATTTTAAGAATAATACATAAAAAAGTATAAATAAAACTATAAAAAACTATGATATTGAGTTACAGATAAAAGGAATGCTTGACAAAAGCCTACCTTGCGTTTATAAGTATATAGGATAAATTGAGATCAAAAGGAGAACTTTAATAATGAAGAAAAATGAATTAATAGCAGCAGTTGCAGAAAAGACAGGATTAACAAAAGAAAATGCTAAAAATGCAGTTGAGGCTTTTATAGAGGTAGTTGGAGACGAGCTTAAAAAAGGCGAATCAGTTCAGCTCATCGGATTCGGAACATTTGATATTCTTGAGCGTCCTGAAAGACAGGGAAGAAATCCTCTTACAGGCGAAGAGATGACATTTAAAGCTTCTAAATCACCTCGTTTCAAAGCCGGAAAAGCTTTAAAAGACAAAGTAAACGCTTAATAGATGAGACTGGACAAATTTTTAAAGGTATCAAGACTCATAAAACGCCGCACGGTCGCAAATGAAGCGTGCGACGCGGGAAGAGTTTCCATAAACGGCAAAACGGCAAAGGCGTCGTCACAGATTAAAGCAGGAGACATCCTTGAAATACAGTTTGGAAACAGAACTGTCAAAGCGCAGATAGAAAACGTGCAGGAAACGGTGAAAAAAGACGACGCGGCAGATATGTATAAGATACTCTAAGGAAATGTTATGGCGAGAATCAAACATGCAAAAAAAAGAACGAAGAGATTAAATCCGATGTCCGGCGCGATGATTGCTATCGTACTGGTCATGTTCATGCTGCTGATTGTTTTAGCCATAAACGGCATAAGCCTCAATGGAAAAATATCAAATAATAACGCCCGCATCGACGATCTGCAGGAGCAGATAAGCGGCGAAGAACAGCGTACGGAAGATATCGAAGAGCTTCAGGAGTATATGAAGAGCGACGAGTATTATGAGCAGACCGCAAAGAACAAGCTGGGCTTCGTGAAAGACGGGGAAATTATATTTAAAGAAAAATGATACTTGATTCAATTCGCTCCCTTACATGAGGTATGGGAGCTTTATTTTTAAGCATCGCCGGAAAAAACATGAAAAAAGACACGGAAAAGATAATTAAATATATAAATAACAATAAAATCACAGAAGAAGGGGACAGTATCTGCGTCGGATTGTCGGGAGGAGCTGATTCGGTTTGCCTTCTTCAATTTTTGTTCGAGATAAAAGACAGGCTTAAGATTACGGTAAAAGCATTTCATGTAAACCATAGCTTAAGAGATGAAGAGAGCGACGGTGACGAGGAGTTCGCCCGCAGATTTTGCGAAGAGCGCGGCATAGAAATAAAATTTTTCAGATATGATATAAAAAAACTTGCCGAAGAAAACAAAAAAGGACTCGAGGAGACGGGCAGAATAGCAAGAAGACAGGCGGCTCAGATATGTATTGAAGAGGGATTCGCCTCAAAAATAGCGCTTGCCCACCATATAAACGACAGAGCCGAGACGGTATTGTTCAATATGGCAAGAGGCTCTTCGCTTTCGGGACTAAAAGGAATAGCCCCCGTAAACGGAAATATCATAAGGCCTCTGTTGTGCATGACACGTAAGGAAATAGAAGAATCGCTCAAAAGAAGAGACATTATCTGGCGCACAGACAGCACCAATCTTGCGGACGATTATTCGAGAAATAAAATCAGATTAAACGTGCTGCCGTATTTTGAAAAATACATAAACCGGCAGAGCGTAAAACACATAAGCGCGGCAGCTTCCGATATAGAAGAGGCTGATCAGATAATAAGAGAACTTGCCGAAATAAAATCTGAAAAACTTACGGTTTCAGATAAAGAAGAAATATTGATAAAACCGGAGATATTAAACGAGAAAAAGCTGACTGCGGGATATATCCTCATGGGAGCTTTGAAAAAGATGACGGGTACTCTGGTGGATCTTACCCGCGGACACACGGAAGATATACTTGCGCTTATGACAAAACAGAACGGCAGATATATAGAGCTGCCCTACGGGATCGTCGCGAAAAGAGTATACCGAGGAATAGAGCTTTCAAAGAAGAAAAGCGAAGAAAACGAAAGCCGTGACGAAGCGGTCAGATTTACAAAAGAAGATACAAAATTCGCAGGTATGAAGTTCAATGTCAGGGTGTTTGAAAACACCTATAGCGCGGACGCCATACCGAAAAAAAGATATACTAAATGGTTCGATTATGATAAAATTAACAATAATTGTATGATCAGATTCCGCAATAGCGGCGACTATCTGATAACGGATAAAGAAGGTCATAAAAAGAAGTTAAAAGACTACTTTATCGATGAAAAAATCCCAAAAGAAGAGCGGGACAGACAGGTATGTTTCGCGGACGGATCAAAGATAATATGGGTCGTAGGACACAGGATCAGTGAAGACTGCAAGGTGTCCGAAGATACCAAAAAGATAATAGAAATAAGTGTGTCAAAGGAGAGGGGATAATGCGTAAACAATCTTACGGCTGGATATGGTATCTGGTATTTCTTGCCGTGATTTTCGGGGTGATTGTGTATTCAAGCAACGCGGATGCGGACAGACTTAAAGTGACCAATACCTCATACAATGAAGCAGTAGAATCAGGAATAATAAGCCAGGCCGTTATAGTCCAGAATAAAGACGTTCCGACAGGATCGGTAGAATTCGAACTAAAAGACGGTACAAAGGGGAAAGTAAACGTCGCGGATACGAAAGAAGCGCAAACGCAGCTTGAAGAAAACAATATAGAGTATTCTATCAAAGATATGCCGGCGGACAGCATATGGACATGGATTACGCCGGTATTGCTGGGAATAATAATATTTGTATTTATCATAAATATCATAGGGCGTTCGTCAGCATCCTCAGGAGGCACGAACGCTAAGATGATGAACTTCGGAAAGAGCAAAGCGCGCCTGACGACACAGGAAAATCAGAAAATCAGATTTACCGATGTGGCGGGACTTTCCGAGGAAAAAGAAGAGCTTGAGGAGATTGTCGATTTCCTCAAATCGCCGGAAAAATATACGAAACTTGGCGCGAGAATACCTAAAGGAGTTCTGCTCGTAGGACCTCCGGGAACAGGAAAAACACTCCTTGCAAAAGCCATCGCGGGAGAAGCGGGAGTTCCCTTTTTCTCTATTTCAGGCTCTGATTTCGTAGAGATGTTCGTCGGAGTAGGAGCTTCCCGAGTCAGAGACCTCTTTGACGACGCGAAGAAAAACCATCCATGTATCGTATTTATCGACGAGATAGACGCTGTGGCAAGAAAGAGAGGCTCAGGCATGGGCGGAGGCCACGATGAAAGAGAGCAGACATTAAATCAGCTCCTCGTTGAGATGGACGGTTTCGGTGTAAACGAAGGAATCATAGTTATGGCCGCTACAAACCGTGTAGATATCCTCGATCCGGCCATAAGAAGACCGGGACGATTCGACAGGACGATCACAGTAGGCGCTCCCGACGTAAAGGGACGAGAAGAGATACTTAAAGTACATTCAAAGGACAAACCATTGGGCGACGACGTGGATCTTAAGCAGATAGCGCAGAATACCGCGGGATTTACGGGAGCCGACCTTGAAAATCTGATGAATGAAGCCGCCATAAGAGCAGCGGGATTAAACAAAGCCTATATCAGCCAGGAAGACATCAAAGAATCATTTTTGAAGATAGGCGTAGGCAAAGAGAAAAAGAGCAAGATCATATCGGACGAAGAAAAGAGGATAACGGCTTATCACGAGGCCGGACACGCCATACTGTTCCAGGTGCTTCCCGATATGAATCCTGTATATACGATATCGATCATACCGACAGGCATGGGCGCGGCAGGATATACGATGCCTCAGATGGAAAAAGACAACATGTTTGAGACGAGAGGCAGAATGCTTCAGCGTATCATGGTAGGACTCGGAGGCAGAATAGCCGAAGAGCTTGTTTTTGACGATATCACAACAGGAGCTTCGCAGGATATCCGTCAGGTTACGGCCATAGCCAGAGCTATGGTAACAAAATACGGAATGTCGGATAAGCTCGGACTTATATCGTACGACGACGATTCAGGAGAAGTATTTATCGGACGCGACTGGGGACATACGAAGAACTACAGCGAGGCAGTTGCTGCCGAAATTGATGAAGAAGTAAAATCAATAGTAAGCAAATGCTACGATAAAGCAAAAACGATTATCGTTGAAAACAGAAGGATACTTGACGAATGCGCCGCGCAGCTTCTTGAAAAAGAAAAACTTACGAGAGCGGAATTTGAGGAGATCTTTGAATCTTTTAAAGGGGAATGACAAATGGAAGCAAGGTCGCTTTTTACTGATCAGACAGAGATGTTTATGACGCCGACACAGCCCAAAGTGGGGGATACCGTAACGGTGTTATTCAGGACGGGAAGATATCAGGCGTCCGGCGTATACTGCTGCGTCGACGGCGAAAAGCTGGAGATGCAGTGGATATATGACAAAAACGATTTTGATTATTACTCAGTAACATTCGGACTTGAAGATGAAGATAAATCGTCATATTACTTTGAACTTTATGTGGAAGGCGAGCTTTGCTGGTATGGAAAAAAAGGAGTCGTGTATGTCGAAAGCGTAGTGACTCCTTTTGAGATAATACCCGGTTTTGAAGTGCCTGAATGGATTCAGGGCGCCGTCATGTATCAGATATTCGTTGACAGATTCAGAAACGGCGATCCGACAAATGACGTTCAGGACAATGAATACATATATCTGCGTACAAACGCCAAAAAGATTGAAAACTGGTACGAAACTCCAAAGACATTTGACGTATGCAACTTCTACGGAGGAGACCTTCAGGGAGTTATCGACAAGCTTGACTATCTGAAAGATCTCGGAATAGAAGTGCTCTATCTGAACCCTGTCTTTGTATCGCCTTCAAATCATAAATACGACGTACAGGATTATGACCATATAGATCCTCACTACGGAAAGATATTGAACCGCAAAAATATAAACGCGGATATCAAAAATCTCGAGGCCTCCGACAAGGTGTTCATAGAACTTGTTGAAAAAGCACATGAAAGAGGTATGAGAGTCATCCTTGACGGAGTATTTAATCACTGCAGCCACTTCAACAAATGGATGGACGTTCCGAAAAATTACGGAAAAAGAAAAACAAAAGACGCCGGCGCGTATGCCAACCCGAACAGCAGATACACCAGCTATTTCACGTTCAGGGATGAAAACAACACGGATTATGAATGCTGGTGGAACAATGAAAATCTGCCGAAACTCAATTATGAAGCGTCAGATGAACTCTATGAGGAGATGATGCGGATCGCTGAAAAATGGGTTTCGCCGCCGTTTAACGCCGACGGATGGAGACTTGACGTGGCGGCGGATCTCGGACATTCGAGGGAGTTTAATCATAAGTTCTGGCGTGATTTCAGAAAACATGTGAAAAAGGCGAATCCAGAAGCCGTCATAATAGCGGAACACTATGAGGGCGCAAGCGAGTGGCTCAAGGGAGATCAGTGGGATACTGTCATGAATTATACGGCGTTTATGGAGCCCGTATCATGGTTTCTCACCGGAATGGAAAAGCATTCCGATCTTTGCCATTATGAACTCATAGGCAATTCATGGGCCTTTGAATCGGCGATGACGGAATACGCCAGCGAATTCATGCAGCCGTCTTTGTTCGCGACGATGAATCAGCTTGACAATCATGATCATTCGAGATTCTTAACCAGGACAAATCACTATGTGGGCCGCCTGAACGAAGAAAACGCGGTATGGGCCGGATTAAACGTAGACAAATATGTCATGCGGCAGGCTATAGTCATACAGATGACATGGCCGGGAGCTCCGTGTCTTTACTATGGAGACGAAGCCGGAGAGGTCGGATTTACTGATCCGGACAGCAGAAGGACGTTCCCATGGGGAAGAGAAGACAAATTCTTAACTGATTTTTATAAAAAATGCATAGGACTCAGAAAAGAATATCCGATGCTGCGCAATTCTTCGATAAAGATAATATACTGTGGCTACGGCATACTTTCGTATGTGAGGTTTGATGAAGAAAGACAGATATACGTCATAATATCCACCCTCGACAATCCAAAGAGGATTAAATTGCCAGTATGGATAAGCGGCAGAGGAGGCCATATCGAAAACGACAAATTGACGAGGCTGCTGTTTGTGGCAAGAGGCGTCGTCGAGTATGAACGTAAAGAAAAAAAGATAAGATACGGCTTGATGGATTTAACCGTCAGACCCCACAGCGCATATATATATTTAGGCGAATAAATACCATAATTGACGCAGCAGAGGGCGTCAGGCAGAGGTAAATATGGATAATACAGATTACAAGATATTAAAAATACTTCAGGAAAACGCCAGGGAAACAGCTTCAAGCATAAGCAAAAAGATCCACCTGTCGGTATCGGCAGTAACAGAGAGGATCAAAAAGCTTGAAGAGAGCGGTGTTATCAAATCATATACTATAGTAGTGGATGAGAGAAAAGTCGGATTCGCGATGACAAGTCTTATGGAAGTTCGTCTCGAAAACCCGAAGTATTACGAGGGGTTCGCGCAGGCTGTGGCGAATATAGACGAGATCATATCCTGCTATTACAAGACAGGAGAATTTGATCTGCTGTTAAAAATCGGATGCGATTCGGGAGATGAACTGGCGGAGATCCACAGAAAGATCATGAATGTCGAGGGCGTCCTCGACACAAAGACTGATATAGTCGTAAAAAACGTAAAGAACAGCTATTCAATAATAAAACAGCCGTAATAAATGGCAAAAATATTAAGAGAAGTTTTCCAAAGGTAAACTTCCGGTCTGAGCAGTAATACGGAAGTTAGCTTCGGAAAACTTTTCTGATTTTAGAGGCAAGTGCAATTCAAGGACAAAAATGAACAGATCAGGACAAAACAAACCCTATTGAGATACAGTGTGCTAAAATAAAGCAAACTGAGTTTTGGTGTGTGGGGGGGTGTGAGAGAATTGAAAGTTGCAGTATTGGATGATGATCCAAAAATTCTGAAAGAGGTAAGATCTGAGATCAGCAAACTGCTCAAAGAAGAAGATCTTGATCTTGCGGTAAAATATTTTGAGAACAGCGAACAGCTTTCATTTAATAATTATGACCTCAAATTCAATGTTTATATATTGGATATTGAAATAAATGAAAAAGATGAAAAAAACAATACGATAACCGGATTAGATATAGCTAAAAAAATCAGGGAAAAAGACAGAAATGCGTATATAGTCTTTTTGACAAGTCATCCGGAATTCGTGTTTGACGGATATGAAGTGCGGGCGTATCGCTATATCCTGAAAGACAATTTCAAAAGCAAACTCAGAAAAACGTTGATGGAGATCTGTAAGGATTTGGAAGAAGAGACAAAGAGCTTTTTCCTGATCAGGAAAAATTCAAAGCTTAAGAAGCTCTATTACAGTGATATATATTATGTTAAGAAAGAAAAAAATCAAAAAAATGTTGAGTTTGTAACAGATGAAAGTGAAGATGGAGAAGATAAAAAAGAGGAAGATAAGGAAAAAAATGGCGAAAATAAGCACAGGATTACACTGCAGGAAGTATATGATCAGCTGCCTAAAGACAGGTTTATATTTGTCGACAGAGCAGTTATCGTAAACATCAGAAAAGTTGATACATATATGGATGGCATACTTTTTATGAAAAACGGGAAGGAAATATCAGTGAGCAGATCTCACAAAAAAGAGATAATGGCGCGACTTGCTGAATACTGGAAAAAAAAGATATGAATACTGCTGTATTTATAGTATCATGCTGGGCATATTATTTTTTCAGGGTCGTCTTTTGCTTTAAGTATATGGATCTTCTGTTTACGAGAAAAAGCAAAACACGGGCAGCGCCGTATATTTGCGCGGTTTTAGCGGCGTCTCTCAATACTTTAAATGTTTCGATGATGCAGTGGATATTTTCAAAAACATTGTTGATGACAATCATTTTTATTAATATTCTATTTAGCTGTTTCTGTTACAGAGGAAAGAAACTGATAAAAGCGGACGTCACATTTTTTTATCATATGATAGTGCAGTTTATTGATCTGTTTATAACTACTGTTCTATATATGATAGTTGGAAAGGCGATAGTAAGTAAAAGTATAGAGAGGTCGTTGTTTTTCGTCGCGGGTATATTTATCTGGACTCTTTTATATATTCTGCTTAGAAAGCCGCTTTCGGAGTATAAAGACAATGTCAGCACAAGGTGGATACGCGTATTTAACATAATCAGTTTTATCGCGATCATATATTTTCAGAGAATCTATCTGGCTGATCTTTCTGAAGGTATGATAACTAACTGGGTTGTATTCATGATCTTTGCCGCTTTTATAATCTGTCTTCAGGCCTGGTATATGTTCCGGTTGGAAAATCTGAAAAAGCTGGCTATAGCCGAATTGAAAAATGAGATGATTGGTAAAAATTATAATCGCTTGCAGAGTTTATATAAAGAGAACAGAAAATTGTTTCATGATTTGAGAAAGCATTTAGGCAGTGTAAGATTTTATTTGCAGGAGAACAGAATACAGGACGGGATTGATTATATCAATGAAATATACAGTCCGCTTGAAAAGGTAGATGAATTTGTAAATACAGGCAATAACCTTATAGACGCGATCATAAATTACAAAATGACAGAAGCTGCTGAATATGGATTAAAGTCAGATATTGAAGCGGACAAGTTGGGCAAGCTGAATATTTCCGACAGCGATATTTGCGTTATCTTTGCCAATCTTCTCGACAACGCGATAGAAAACTGCGCAAAGGAAGGTACTATAGTATTAAAGCTGACGATGAAAAATCATTTTCTGATTTTTGAGGTGATCAATCCGATAAAAGATCCGAATGACAGAGACGCGATGACACTTAGAAAAGAGAGCAAACTGCTCCATGGGATAGGACTTGAAAGCGTGAAAATATCGGTGGAAAGAAATCAGGGCGCTTTTGAGTATACAAATGACGGAGAGACGTTTGAAAGCTTCGTAATGCTTCCGGTAGTAACAAATACTGAGGAAGTTAAAGAAAAACAAATAACATAAAGGAGAATTGAAATTATGAAAGAAACAAATAAAGTATTGAATTATGAAATCGAAAGAGCGGGAGATATCGAAAAAGAGATCAATGCGATCAGACAGCTGCAAAAGGAAAACGCCGACGGTATTTATACATTTAGTGCAGGCTGCGATACAGCTTTTACACTTATCTGCTGCTGAATAAAAGGATGAAAAATATCTCAAAAGTTGTTCATATATGTGAGCGGCTTTTGGGATATTTTTATGCTATTTGAAGAGGTAAATGCGATGAACGGTTTTGACCGGATAAAAGAAATATTTTTCAGAGAGTTACGTTTGAGGCTCGATAAAGAAAGTATGGGAAATACAGAGCCGGGCTTTGAAAGCTTCAATGCGATACTGATCTTAACTGCTGAAGTATTTTACAAAAGTTCGTGTGACGATGCAGTGGATATGCATATCTGGGATATCTGCGACACTTCTGTTCTCAAGAAACATTTGCGGGAAGTATTTATGAGGACGCTTATAGAAGATATCGGTATTCAAAAGGAAAATCTGTGCGGAAAAACGCCGGAAGAAGAGTATGAAGATTACGTATGCAGATATCTTAAAAGCACGGAATATTTGAAAAAGCTCTTTAAAAGATATCCTCTCATGTTTGAAGAGTTATTCCGAGGTATAGAATATTACGTCGTAAATCTGGCACAGCTTGTCTGCTGTATAAAAAATGATATCAGTGAACTGGCTAAGGTATTCGGTGTTGAAAATGAGGTTAGACAGATCGAGACTATAACACCGCTGTCAGCTGACAGTCACGATAAGCATAAATTTATCGCGGAAATTACGTGGAAAGACGGAAAAAAGCTCATTTATAAACCCCATACGCTTCAAAATGAATCTCTTTATTACAGACTTCAAAATATGCTCTGCCGTCTGAGCGGGATTTCCGGTTACGATATGCAGATATTGAGCAAAGATGATTACGGCTGGATGAGCAATGTTGATCAAAAACCGTGTAAAGATGAAGACGAAGTCAGGGGATATTATTACCGCTATGGAATCATGCTGTTTGGCGTATATCTGCTGACGTCTTCGGATCTTCACTATGAAAACCTGATAGCAAACGGCTCATTTCCTGTACTTGTAGATCTTGAAGCAGCGGCGGATATGCGTGCGTTTGACGCAGACAAGCACAGCGCTGATGATACGTTAAGAGCAAAACTGCGTCGCTCGCTATACAACAGCGGATTGCTGCCTCTTTTTGCATTTAACAGAAATGGTAAAGGCATGAACGTCAGCGCCATAAACGGCAAAGGCGGCCAGCTGCTTCCTGTAAAACTTCCTGTTATAAAAAATGAGAACAGATCTGATATATGTATAGGATATGAGTACGGAAGAACTTCGCATGGAAAAAATCTCGTTTATCTAAATAAAGAGGCGGTCGATCCATTTTTGTACATCGACGAGATCAAATCAGGATTTAGCGGCGCGTATGAGTCGTTTAAACAGTATAGAGGAACTGTAAAAAATCTGATCATCGAAGAGATAAAGAATATTAAGAACAGGTATCTCGTTCGAAATACTCAGGAATATTCGATGATATTGTCGCTGTCATATCATCCGCGATTTTTGAAAGATGAAGACGAGAGAAAGGCAGTTGTACGTCAGCTGTTAAGCGGCGATGAAAAGGAGAGAAGCAAAGAGATCGTCAAAAGCGAGGTCAGGAGCATACTTGAAGGAGATATTCCGGCGTTTTACGCTTTGAACGATGATACAGGACTGTACAGCGGCGGTGAACTTATTTGCAGTGGATATTTTGAAAAATCACCGCTTGAAAAAGTGAGTGAACATATAGAAAATCTGACAGATGAAGACGTGAAATTTCAGTTGTATATTATTGAGACAACTATGGCGGCGTGCCGGACAGAATCCACAGATGTTATCGCGGATGATTTTGATTCGGAGAGTTATCTTAATAATGTCGCAAAACTGATCAAAGATCAGGCGGTTTACAATAAGGATAAAACAGACGTCACATGGCTTTCAAATATAAACGCCGATTACGGCGAGAGAAAGCTG
>CASEDW010000152.1 GCA_949286775.1 uncultured Eubacteriales bacterium
AGGAAATTTTGTGGGAGGCATGGCGGTAGCCGCCGTAGTGGTATTCAGTCATGGAGCAGGACAGTTCTCTAACGCTCTTGCCGTTTCCATGATGAGCACTGCCGTTACAAAAGTAACGCTGCCGTTTTCCGACGCTTTCTTAAGAGGCATAGCATGTAATTTTATCGTCTGTATAGCGGTATGGATGTCGCTGGCGGCAAAACAGGTGCAGGGCAAGATAATGGCGGTATTTTTCCCGATCATGATGTTCGTACTGTGCGGATTTGAGCACAGCGTCGCGAATATGTACTTTATTTTCGCCGGAATATTTGGAAATTCTGTTCCGGAGTATGCCCGGGCAGCGATTGAGGCGGGAGTCGATACTTCGGCTCTTACCGTAGGAAACGCGTTTACAGGAAACCTTATTCCGGTTACGCTTGGAAATATAATCGGAGGATTTGTGCTGGTAGGATGCGTATGCTGGTATGTATATCTGAAAAAAGATAAGAAAGTAAAGTGAGTTAAAAATCAGACAAACATCATCGATTTAAAATGGAGAATAGAAAGACAGTGCTGGCGGGGCTTATCCTCGCAGGCGGAAAAAACAGCCGGATGAACGGCATGAGAAAGTTTTTTCTTGATTATAAAGGAAAAACTTTCGGAGAGCGTATATACGGGACTTTAAGAAAAAATGACAGCATAGAAAAGGTTTATCTGTCCGTGGACAAAGAGGAGCCTTATAAAAATTTGGGTATAGAACTCATCAAGGATGAATATGAATATATCGGCCCTATGGGCGGATTGTATTCGTCGCTTAAGTATGTCAGTTCGGAGGCGGTTCTTGCGGTTGCCTGCGACATGCCTTTTATCACGGAAGACGCGGTAGAAAGTCTTGTCAAAACTTTTGAAAAAGAGAATAAAACTGTGATAGTCCGCGTAAATGAAAGATTGCAGCCGCTGCTTGCAATTTATCGAAAAAATATGCTAAAATACTTTAGAAATATGATAGAGAAAAAGTGTTATAAACTTGTTTCCGCTGTTGAGAAAGCGTATAAAGACGGCGAGGTATATATACTCGATCTCGAACATGAAAGAAAAGCTGTGGAAAATATAAATACAGAAGATAGATATAATAAGCTGTAATAAAAATCAAACATATGAGTCTGCAATCTGATTGCAGGCTTTTTTCTTAAGGAGCAAAATTGACTGTGGAAATTGAAGAGGCGGTAAAACTGCTGTGCGAAAATGTCGATGAGATTAAAAGAACCGTAAAAGCCGGCCTGAAAGACGGACTCGGATATGTTCTGGCGGAGGATATATGCGCTGTCTATGATCAGCCTCCATTTAACCGTTCGCCGCTGGACGGATACGCGGTTATAGGTGAAGATACAGCTGGCTCTTCTTTTGAAGATCCGACTGTTTTGAAGGTCATGGGAAAGGTATACGCCGGCGGTTATTTTGACGGAACAGTAACTTCGGGAAGCGCGGTTCGTATTATGACTGGAGCGCCTGTTCCTAAAGGCGCAAACGCTGTAATAAAACAGGAAGATACTGACAGCGGCGAAGATTTCGTAAAAATATATAAATCTGTCAGTCCATGGCAGAATTATTGTTATGCCGGGGAAGATTATAAAAAAGGCGAAGTAATTGTAAAAAAGGGAACTTATATAAACGCCGGAACGATGGCGGTTTTGTCATCTGCGGGAATAACAGAAGTGACTGTTTATGAAAAACCGCGTGTGGCCGTCATATCAACGGGAGATGAAGTTATACCTCCGGGGCAGCCTTTAATGCCGGGGAAAATATATGATTCCAATCAGACTTATATCAATTCCAGACTCACAGAACTTGGAGTTCCGGCATTTTATTTGGAGCACATCGAAGATAACGCGGAAAAAATGGCGAAGACAATAAAAAAACTGTCGGGAAGAGCCGACTTTATCATTACTACAGGAGCTGTCTCAGTAGGGGAAAAAGACATCATGCATAAAGTTGCCTGCCTGCTTGGCGCAAAAGAACTCTTTCAGAGAGTGAACATCAAACCGGGATCGCCGACCTTTGCTTTTGTATATGACAATACTCCTGTGCTTGCTCTTTCGGGAAATCCCTATGGAGCCATCGCGAATTTTGAAATACTGGGCCGGGAGGTTTTGGCGAAGCTTTGCCAAAACAGCGGGATCAAAATGAGAAAAGTCAAAGCGGAACTTAAAAATACCTTAAAAATGAAAGAAGGAAAATCCGCAAGAAGATTTCTAAGAGGACGTATGGAGGAGGCGGGCGTGTATATAAACGAAGGAAATCATTCGTCAGGCGCGGTATCTTCGATGCTTGGAGCAGACTGTCTGATCGAAATGCCGCAAAAAGCGCCCTGTGATCTTTCAAAGGTCATAGTAAACGTATACGAGATATGAGTCAGGGGACAAAGGAAAAAACATGAAAAAACAACTGATGTTTGCCGTAAGCGGATATAAAAACAGCGGAAAAACTAAAATGATAACATCTGTGATTCCTCTGCTTACAGCAAAAGGATTTAAAGTAGCTGTAATAAAACATGACGGCCATGACTTTGAAGGCGACGTAAAAGGAACCGACAGTTTTTGTCATAAACAGGCAGGAGCCTACGCGACAGCTGTGTTTTCTAAAAACAGAGTGCTCATACATAAGGACTGCGATGACGCTGATGAGACAATCATAAAAAAAGCATTTCCGGAAGCTGATATAATACTTCTTGAGGG
>CASEDW010000153.1 GCA_949286775.1 uncultured Eubacteriales bacterium
TATCTCGACGGAGGCATCGGAACGCTTCTGCAAAACGCGGGTCTGAAGCCCGGTGAGCTTCCGGAAACATGGAATATAACGCATCCTGATATTATAACAGACATACATAAGGCGTATTTTGAAGCCGGAAGCAATATTGTCATGGCAAATACCTTCGGCGCGAACGCTTTAAAGTTCAGAAGTGAAGAATTGGAACAGATAGTTTCGGTCGCGATCGGAAATGTGCGTTCCGCGAGAGCGCAGACAAAAACGAGCGCGCCGCAGGAAAAATTTATCGCCCTCGATATTGGTCCTTTGGGACATCTTTTGAAGCCTTTGGGTGATCTTGATTTTGAAGACGCCGTAAAGATTTTTTCAAAGACGATTTCAATCGGCGCTAAATGCGGAGCTGATCTGATTTTTATAGAAACTATGAACGACAGCTACGAGACGAAGGCCGCGCTTCTCGCGGCAAAAGAAAGCTGCGATCTGCCGGTATTCGTGTCAAACGCGTACGGCGAGGACGGCAAGCTTATGACCGGCGCGTCTCCGTTGGCGATGATCGCCATGCTCGAGAGTATGGGAGCCGACGCGATTGGCGTAAACTGCTCTTTAGGTCCGAAACAGCTTTCTGGCATAGTCGACGAGTATATAAAATACTCTTCCGTGCCTGTCCTTGTGAAACCGAACGCCGGTCTGCCGAGAATATCCGACGGGCAGACTGTCTATGACGTTACGCCGGAGGAGTTCGCGGAAGATGTGAAGGGATTTGCAGAGCGCGGAGTACGCATAGCGGGAGGATGCTGCGGCACAACGCCTGATTTCATAAGAGCTGTTGTAAAGAAGTGTTCGTCTGTAATGATGAAACCTATACATGAAAAAGATTATACGGCTGTTTCTTCGTATACTCACGGCGTGATTTTCGGGGATTCCCCTGTTCTGATCGGCGAGAGGATAAATCCGACAGGAAAGAAACGTCTTAAGGCGGCGCTCATTGAAAAAGATATGGACTATATTTTAAGCGAAGGCATAAAGCAGCAGGAAAAGGGAGTTCATATTCTGGATGTAAATGTCGGCCTGCCTGAAATAGATGAATCCGAGATGCTAAAAGCAGCCGTAAAAGAGCTTCAATCTGTTATCAATCTTCCTCTTCAGATAGACTCGGCTGATCCAAAAGCGATGGAACAGGCTATGCGTATATACAACGGTAAGCCCCTCGTAAATTCGGTGAACGGAAAAGAAGAGGTGATGAAAGCCGTATTTCCTCTTGTGAAAAAATACGGCGGCGTTCTGATCGCCCTTACTCTTGATGATGACGGAATTCCTGAGACAGTCGAAGGCAGAATTGACATTGCAAAAAAGATTCTTAACGAGGCCGCGAAATACGGAATAGACAAAAAGGATATCATTTTTGACCCCCTCGCGATGACGGTTAGCGCCGATCCGAAATCGGCGAATGTGACTCTTGAATGCGTAAGACGCATACGTTCGGAGCTTATGTGCCATGCATCCCTTGGAGTTTCAAACGTATCCTTCGGTCTGCCTGAAAGAAGTATGATAAACAGCACGTTTTTTGCTATGGCTTTAGACAGAGGGCTTTCGGCGGCGATTATGAATCCGAATTCAGTGGAGATGCTCGGAGTTTATTATTCTTTCCGCGCCCTTAACGCGCTCGATGATAATTTTGAGGATTATATTAACTTTACTCAGGAATACAATGTAAAGTCAGTCTCTGCCGATACGGCCAAAACAAAAAGCGCCGATTTACAAAAACAGGAAAATGAAACAGCGGATAAAGATTCGCCGCTGTACAGAAGAAATGGCGATTACGGTTCTGAATTGAAAAACGCCATAGTAAAGGGATTAAAAGAGCAGGCGGGAAAAATCACGGAAAAGATGCTGGATGAGATATCGCCGATGGATATTGTAAATGATGAGATCATCCCGGCGCTTGATATAGTTGGCGACGGATATGAGAGAGCCCTTATTTATCTGCCGCAGCTTTTGATGAGCGCGGAAGCGGCGCAGTCGGCCTTTGAAAAGATACGAGGCGTGATGCAAAGCGGAAGCATGGAAGTTGCGGCAAAGTGCCCGTTCGTTATCGCTACAGTAAAAGGCGATATACATGATATAGGCAAAAATATAGTGAAGCTGATACTTGAAAATTATGGCTTTGAAGTTACTGATATGGGCAAAAACGTTTCGGCTGAAGATATAGCCAAAAAAGTTATCGAACTTAACGCGCCGCTTCTTGGCTTAAGCGCGCTTATGACGACGACTGTTCCTGCCATGGAAGAAACGATAAAGCTGATACACGAAAAAGCGCCGTGGTGCAAAGTGATCGTCGGAGGAGCAGTTCTTACTCAGGACTATGCCGACATGATAGGAGCGGACAAATACGCGAAAGACGCGATGGAAACAGTAAGGTACGCAGAGGAGGTCTATGGCAGCCTATAATAACGAAGATTTCATCGAGCAGATGATTCACAGGAAAGATAAAAGCATTGTCAATTTCATCATAATAGCCGTAAATATTGCCGTATTTTTTATAGTGGAAACTACCGGCGGTTCTGATGACTTATATCATATGCTGGACTGCGGCGCTTCGTTCGCGCCGCTCATACAATCGGGCGAATATTACCGGCTGTTCACATGCATGTTTCTGCATTTCGGATTTCAGCATCTTTTTAGCAATATGCTGCTTCTGTTCTTTGTAGGCGACTATATGGAAAGATATCTTGGCAAAATAAAGTATCTGATTCTTTATATCGGTGGAGGATTGTGCGGAAATCTGCTCTCGTACGCGATTGAGCTTAAGAATGGAGAAAATGTAGTATCGGCAGGCGCTTCAGGAGCGATATTCGCTGTTCTCGGAGGCCTGGCCGTTTCAGCCCTTATAAACAAAGGCCGTCTCTATGAGCTTTCTTTAAAACGCATACTGCTGATGGTAGTTTTGTCCCTTTGGACAGGATTTACATCGACGGGAGTGGACGGTTTTGCCCACTTGGGAGGTTTCCTTGGAGGAGGCGCGATCGCGTGTATCTACGCTCTGCCGTCTATATTTAAGAAACGGTTATAATGAGTCAAGGGGCAAATGGACACAAATCGGATGCTTGCATACGATTTTGTGTCTATGAGGACCGCCAAAACATGAGGATGCAGCCATTTTTGTAAAAAATGTGCGGAATCCGAATGTTTTTAGTGATTTCGGGAGTGCGTAGCACGTAGAAATCACGGCTGACTCATAAAAAGTTCCATTTGTCGGGCA
>CASEDW010000154.1 GCA_949286775.1 uncultured Eubacteriales bacterium
CGGGTACAGAGAATAAATGCCGTTTGCCACATATTTGATATAACCGCCGCGCACTGAAAACGCGTGGCTGTCGATGACACAGTCTGAGGGACGTTCTTTAAAACGGTCGCCTACTAAATTTTTCAATTTCATATTTAATATCCTCCCATTTGTCGTGAATTCATTATATATTTTTGATGGCATGGTGCTGTCGGACAAAATAAAAAAGCCTCTTAATCCTCTAAATGAGAATCAAGGGACCAATAATCAAGATCGGCGGTACCACCCTTATTAACGGAAAAACCGTTCACTTTTATATTAAGATAATGCTCCAAGGCCGGTTCGACAGACTTGTGCAAAAACCTCTCAGCTTTTGGTTTTTTCTCTGTAAGCATAGACACTGTCTACTATTCCTCTTCAATGCCTTTTCATATTAATATAAGCGAAATATTAAGTCAAGACGATATTTATATTTTGACCTTGACTCATGTAAAATCCTATTAATTACAAAAACATAATTGACAAGCATAATAAATACAGATATGCTCAATTCATATCAGATAATATCTTTATACGGAGCAAATGAACTCGGAAAATGAGTGGAAGAAAGTACAAAAATATTTAAGTGATTTTTACAAGGAGGTTGTCTGTAATGAGCAATATGAAATATATATATGGTGTTGATATCGGGGGAACGACTGTTAAGATAGGACTTTTTACTGAGGAAGGAACCCTTATTTATGATTTTGAGATAAAGACGCGTACGGAAAATAATGGGGAAAATATACTGTCTGATATAGCTGAGGCGATCTTTTTCAAAATGTGGAAAGAAGACGCAGATAAGAATGATATTATAGGCGTCGGACTTACAGCGCCGGGACCGGTGCTTAAAGACGGAACAATAAACGGAGCAGTCAATCTTGGATGGGGTACTTTCAATCTTTCAGAAAGATTTTCGGAGATTACAGGATTTAAGACTGTATCCGGAAATGATGCGAATGTTGCCGCGCTTGGAGAAATGTGGAAAGGCGGCGGAATGGGTTATTCCGACATTATGATGGTCACATTCGGAACCGGCGTTGGCGGCGGACTTATCTTAAACGGAAAAATCCATACCGGAGCACATGGAGCGGCTGCAGAAATAGGACATATTCCTTTTGCAGAACCCGAAGACGAGCCTGAAACATGCGGATGCGGCAAGAGAGGATGCCTTGAGCAGTATGCAAGCGCGAACGGAGCAGTGCGCGTTGCGAAGAGATATCTTAATGAACATCCTGATGAAGAATGCGGATTAAGAAATATTCCGGAATTTACGTCAAAGGATATATTTGATCTTGTAAAAGCAGGAGATGTAACTGCATGTAAAATAGCTGAAGAAGTATATCGGATTATAGGCCGTGCAATGGCAATGATATCGGCAGTAACTGACGTTGAAGCGTTTGTCTTTGGCGGAGGAATGGCAAAAGCGGGACAGATCCTTATTGACGGAGCTAAAAAATATTATCTTAAATACGCATTTCCGGCTTCACGAAATACTGATTTTTGTCTTGCTACTCTCGGCAATAAGGCGGGAATTTACGGAGCAGCAAAGCTTGTTATAGATTCAAACAACTCAGATAAATGATTAATTCATAAAAAAGGGTTTCGATTTATAAAATCGGAACTCTTTTTTTGTGCATTTCAACTGATATATGCATTTTAAAATCATAAGTTTTATACAGTATCAACTAAAACTTGTGAGCTGATTCAAAAAACTGTTTATTCCGCATAAAAGATCCTTTTGCTAATATAAAGATAACAAAAAAATATATTTCGGACGGAGAAATATTGATAATGAGAAGGGAGGATTTTTATGGGTATCAAAAAAATTGACGGAAAAGCCGCCATCAAATGGCTTGTCATTTTAGCGCTGGCTCTCGTCTGCGCTTTAATACCGACGAGCGATCTTTATACAGTTGAGATGAAGATATTCCTCGTTATCACGGTAGTGGCTATTCTGATGCTGGCATTCGGATTGTTTGATAATCCGCTCGTACCGTCGCTTGTAATGATCGTAGGATTTACACAGCTTACAGATCTGAATACGGCGGCAGGAGGATTCGGAAAAGACGCGCCGTGGATTTGTATCTCGGTTATGCTTCTTATTTCTGTAATGAATAAGACGAACCTTCTGAAGAGACTGAGTTACGCGTTGAGCATCATTTGCGGAGGAACCTATTTCGGCATATGTCTCGGATTTTACATCATAGGTCTTATCTGCACATTCTTTGGAAACAACATGTGTCTTGCGCTTTGCGCTCTGGCATTCGGTATGATAAAAGCCCTTGAACTTGAAGATTCAAGAGCGTCGGCGGGAATCATGTTTGCGGCGTTCAACGGAATCACAGAAGGCGCTATCCTTATAATGGATCCGGTATTCCCGACATTCCAGATGGGTATGGCGGCGGAGGTTGTAGAAGGCGTTGACACGACGTTCGGATACGGAACTTATTTTGTAAACAATATCGCGTGGATACCGTTTTTCGTCATTTTCTTCATCATCAGCGTTTTGATGTTCAAACCGAAAAAAGATGAAGTTACTAAACTTTCAGGCGGAAAAGCTTTCTTTAAAGAAGAGAAAGCAAAACTTGGACCTATGTCGTCGGATGAAAAGAAGATCACGGTAATCCTTCTTGTGCTTCTTGTTTACCTTATCACTAACAACTGGCATGGTTTGGGATTCCTTCCGGGATTCCTTGTAGCGGTAATCGCATGCTTCATACCGGGAATCAAAGTCGCTGATAAGACGGACGTAAGAAACATAAACTTCGCTTTCCCGATCTTCATGGTAGCTTGTATCGGTATAGGATCAGTTGCGACGGCAGTGGGGCTTCCTGAGATGCTTTCGACTGTAATGCAGCCTGTTCTTTCAGGAATGAGCAAAGTAGGATTCCTCGCGATGGTTTATATCATCATCTGGATATTAAACATATTTATGACGCCTATGGCAATATACGCGTCCATGGTAGCTCCTCTTTGCGTAATAGGTATATCGATCGGATTTACATCAGTATGGCCTATAGTAATGACTATAGTTTTCGGCGCGATGAACCTGTTTTTGCCTCACGAAAACAACTCGGCTCTCTATATGTATGGCCTTGGAGTAACAAAACTCAAAGATTTCGTGAAACTGTTTATGGTAAAATCAATTCTTTCGTTTGGCTGGCTGTTCGTTATGATCGCTTCCTGGAGCGCTATGGGACTTATGTAAAGAGTAATCCGAAGGCATCATAGAAAGAAGAATGAGGTAGTGTTATGAATTTTGACAATTATGATCCTAAAAATCTCCCGCCGTTAAGGCCGGAGGATGAGAAAAAACCGCTTGCTTACATATATTATGAGGGAAGGCATGAGCTTACGGATCAGGATCAGATAGACGCTATAAAACCTGACAACGCGCTCGCTCCGGAGGATATATGTACGCTTGAAGAAATCTGCAGAATGCTGCTCGATAAGGAAGAGTGCCGCAAAGGCCCTAAAATGGGATACGGACTGACGCCGGAGGGATATGGATACGCATGCATTAACACGGATATGCCGGGTCTTACAATGGAAGTTCGCGATTTTCATATGAAATGGGTCGGCGAAGATCCGGGATTCCACTATAAATTGTGGTATCCGGGCGCTCATATAATTCATTATGACAAAATGGCTATCGAAGACTGCGGCTGGGGCATGATGGATCTGCTTCAGGGCGGACGTCCTCCGATGTCTGACGTCGGACTTCCTGAAAATTACAGCGAGATAAATCCGTATATTTGCCGAGTAATGGGCAGAAACGCGCGTGGAAGACTCGAAACTGAAGAATTCGATCTGAAATCGGGATACTCGGGAGTTCTGCACTGCGTAATGGACGGAGGCCTCCATCAGTGGTCTTTCGGATTTATGGGTGCCCATTATAAAAACGGAAAACTTGTCGACATGAGAAACGACTATGAAAAAGAACATCCTGAATGGATGCTGTATATGGCGCGTCAGATGACGTCACATTTCCTTCATGAAAATAAACAGCTTTCGTATCTTATGCAGATGCTTTATCCGAAGTATGGAGGAAAGATAGAACCGTACGCCCTGCCTCATGTGCCTAAGTGGTTTGCCTCACATGTAGAAGAGGAGTACGTATAAAATATAGCAGCTGTCCACCTGTAAAACTTGCGCGAAGCCGCGGAACGGTTTTAGAAAAAATCGTAGCCGCGGCATTGCGCGTGCTTTATTATAATTGAAAAAGGAGACGCAAATGGAATATAAACAGCCCTATGAAGAAAAATATCCGATGCTTTTTAAGCCGCTCAAGATAAGAGACAGATATCTGAAAAACAGGATTATAACGGCTCCGTCTAATCACGGACACATAACTGATCCGTTTACGCATCAGCTAAATAAGGAAGGAGTACTCTATTACGGAGGAAAGGCAAAGGGAGGCGCGTCAATGGTGACGCTGGGCGAGGCGCTTCTGGATCACGGTAACAGCTCGGCCCACGCTTCTCATATCGATCTGACGACGGAAAAATGCCTTACAAACCTGCACAGGCTCACTGATTATGTCCATATGCACAACGCGCTCGCTTCGATCGAGCTTAATCACAACGGACATTTCGCACTGCCGCAGTACTGCAACGGCGAAATGCCGATGGCAGCCTCAGAAATGGATATGCCGAACGGTCTTCATGTAAGAGAAATGAACGAAGAAGACATGGAACGTGTCGCGCAAAGCTATGTGTTGGCCGCGCGGATGGCTAAAAGAGCCGGGTTTGATACGGTGCTTCTTCACTATGCTCACGGATGGCTTATGGGAGGATTTTTGTCTGATCTGATAAATAGGAGAAAAGACATATATGGCGGCAGTATAGAAAATAAATGCAGATTCCCGAAAATGGTGCTCGAAAGAATCAGAAAGGAAGTGCCGGATATCCTGATCGAGATAAGGCTCAGCGGAAGCGAACTGACTCCGGGAGGAATAGAAATAAAAGAATGCGTCGCGATGGCCGATATTTTCTCGGAATTTGCCGATATGATACATCTATCGTGCGGAACAAGACTAAACGCGATCACAAGGCCGGTGATGCACCCTTCGCATTTTATAGAACATGGACACAACGCCGTTTATTCGGCGGAAGTGAAAAAAGTCGTAAGGAATATCCCTATAGGAACGGTCGGAGCGATAACAGATCCGGTTCTTGCTGAAAGAATACTTGAAGAAGGAAAAGCGGATTATCTGTGCGCGGCAAGAGCGTTCATAGCAGAGCCTGACTGGGCTTTGAAAGTCAGACGTGGCAAAGAAGACGAGATTAGGCCGTGCGTTAAGTGTCTCAGATGTCTTGATGTCGCCGGAGGAAGAACGGGAACGAAGACGGCTGTTCTTCAGGATTTCACAAAATCCACTAAGCACAATGGGTGTACCGTAAATCCCGAGTATGGCAGACAGGAAGTTTTATTAGAATATCCGGCTGCTTCTGAAAGCAAAAAAGTCGTTGTGGTTGGGGGAGGGCCTGCCGGAATGCAGGCGGCAATAAGAGCCGTCCAGAGAGGACACAGGGTAACGCTTATAGAAAAAGGCGAGAAACTCGGAGGTCAGCTCTTTTACGCCGATTATGTCTGGTTTAAACACGATATGAAAAAATACCGTGACTGGCTTATAAGGATGACTGAAAGATCCGGAGTCGACATAAGACTAAACACAGATGCAACGCCAAAGCTTGTCAAAGAGCTTAATCCTGAAGCCGTCATCGTAGCTGTAGGAGCGGATCCTTTCATACCGCCTGTAAAGGGCGTCGACGGAAAAAATGTCAAAACAGCTCTTGAGATTTTTGAGGACTGTTCATGTCTTGGAGAGAATGTAGTTATCGTGGGAGGAGGACTTGTAGGATGCGAGAGTGCGCTTCATTTGGCAAAGTACAATAAAAAGGTGACTGTTATCGAGATGAAGGATGAGCTTGCGCCCGACGGATATTTCAGCGAACGAATCCATACGATAGATTATATGGAAAAAGACGAAAACATCACGGCCATGACAAATACAACATGTCTTGAGATTGCGGAGGGGTATGTGCTTGCAAAACAAGATAATAAAGAGATAAAGCTTGAATGCGACAGCGTTGTTATCGCATCGGGCATGAGGGCGCGTTTAAGTCTTGCGCAGAGTTTTAAAGGCACGGCGTTTGATGTGATACCTGTCGGCGACTGTGTCAGAGCTTCGAATTTAAGAGAAGCGACGTGGACGGGATACAATGCCGCTACGATCTTGTGATTATTTTAAATTCTCAATACCGAAAATAAGTTTTGATATATGGCTGATTTTTGTGTTTTCAATATGAGAGAATGAAATAAAAAGCAATCTGTGATATCATTATAAATAGGATTTTGAAAAAAATTGATCAGACCGGAGAAAATGATATGCAGATAAGACATCTACAGTATTTTGCGGAGATAATAAAGAGCGGCTCCATAAATAAAGCGGCAAAAAAGCTGTTTATTTCTCCGCAGGCGTTGTCGGCGATAATAGCAAGCATAGAAGGAGAACTCGGCTATCCTGTTCTTGTGAGGACGAGTCACGGAGTGACGCCCACTGAGGGAGGAGAAAAAATATACAATGACCTTAAGACGATTTTTCCTCTTGTGGAGAGCTGGATGGAGTATGATTATGAAGAGACAGCCGTATCTATTGATTTGTATGTCTCTCTTGCGATGTCGGCTTCGATGAGCCGCTTTCTCGTAAAACTTGAAAAGGAACATCCGGAAATATCGGTCTCTCTTCATTCGGAAAGAGGAAAGGGAATACTTGAAAAAGTTCTGAAAAATCCTCATTCGATGGCCATATGCTCTCTGATCGATGACATTCACGAAAAGTTTATATATGCCATTGAAGAGAAAAATTATCATATGATAAAGCTCTCGGACGATTCCTTCGGAGCCGTGCTTGGTACAAATTATTTTCCGGAAAAAACAGGAAATCTTTCTCTTGATGAATGCAAGGATATGTGCTTTGTATATTCTTCTGATTCAAATGATGTTATCAGCAAAAAATATTTGAAATATTTTGGAAAGCATCTTAAATCAAAAGTTGAAAATCACGCAAGCATTCTCTGCATGGTAGCATTAAATCAGGGCACGATATTTTTGCCGGAAAAGGCCGTGAAATGCGAGCCGATGTATCAGACGGGCATGATACGAGTGCTTCCGATAGATGAAAGAAAAGAGAAGACGACTCATTATTTGATCGGGATGGAGGATGAATTTTTAAGCGAAAAGGAGATCTGCCTCAAAAAAATGCTGTATGAGTATTATTCGTCGGATGAATGGTACAGATGAAGCAATCTGATTGACATATCCCTTAAAAGGTGGTATATTCAAAATCAAATATGAAAATAAATCATATTGATAGAGGTTGCGCGGTTCATCAGTATATTAACGTATGCGTCAGGAGCAGATGATGTTAATAGAAAGGGGACAGCGCCGAAAGAGCGGATACCTGAATATCCGTATCTTGGGCATAAGTTTAAGAGGCTTATGACTGTCATCGAAAGATGGAGAGCTATCAAAAGTAATTAAAACTTTTCCGGGCGCCATCTTTATGGCGCCGTTATTTTTTGTCAGGAAATTTATTCTGACATCTTATAAAGGCGCGAAAGAGGTAAACTAAATCATTTAAGAAGTAAGAACTTCGAAGGAGGAAAAAATGGCAATTTTTGAAGGCGTATGTACAGCACTTGTAACACCGATGAACGCGGATGAATCGGTTAATTTTGAAAAACTTGAAGAGATCATTGAAATGCAGATAGAAGGCGGAGTCGACGCCCTTTGTATCTGCGGAACAACAGGAGAAGCTTCAACGCTCAGCCACGAAGAGCATATCGAAGTAATTGCCCGCGCCGCTAAAGCAATCAACAAGAGAGTCCCGATGATCGCGGGAACAGGATCAAACAGCACGGAGACTGCGGTTTATCTTTCGGTAGAAGCGGAGAAAGCAGGAGCCGACGCGCTTCTTCAGGTATCTCCATACTATAATAAAGCTACGCAGAAAGGTCTTATCAGACATTTTACGGCTGTTGCCGATGCTGTTAAGCTGCCTATCGTTCTGTACAATATCCCGGGACGTACAGGCGTAAATATCAAACCTGAGACACAGGCTTATCTTATGAAAAACGTAGAAAATATCGTTGCCGTAAAAGAAGCGAGCGGAGATATTTCGTCTATAGCTAAGATTTCAAAACTTATCGGAGATAACGGAACTATCTATTCAGGAAACGACGATCAGGCTACAGCTATTTTATCGGTAGGCGGAAAAGGACTTATCTCTGTTATTTCAAATATCGCTCCTGCTTATGCTCATGAGATGGTTTGCAGCTATCTTAAAGGAGACGTTGAGAAGAGCCGTGAAATGCAGCTTAATGCGTTAGATCTTATCGACGCGCTTTTCTGCGAAGTTAATCCTATTCCTGTTAAAGCAGCAATGAATATGATGGGACTTAATGTAGGACCGCTCCGTTCACCGCTTTGTGAAATGGATCCTGCAAACGAGGCAAGACTTAAAAAAGCTCTTATTGATTTCGGAATCGAAGTTAAATAATGAAAAGGAGTATTTGAGATGACAAGAATTATTATGAGCGGATGCTGCGGACATATGGGACAGGTTATCACGGGAATTGTCGCGGCGGATCCTGATTCGGAAATAGTTGCAGGAATTGATCCGGCGGCAAAGGACATGGGTTATCCGGTATTTAAAAGCGCTGCCGAGTGCGACGTTGAAGCGGATGTATGTATCGATTTTTCATCTTTTAAGGCGGTAGACGCGTTGATCGATTACTGCACAGAAAAGAAACTGCCGCTGGTTGAGTGCACTACAGGTCTTACGCCTGAACAGCTCGAGAAATTAAATGAAATGAGCAAAAGCGTAGCTGTGCTGCGTTCGGCAAACATGTCGCTGGGAATCAATACCCTGATGAAACTCCTCGCGGAAGCGGCTAAAGTTTTCGCGCCGGCAGGATTTGACATTGAGATAGTAGAAAAACATCACAATCTCAAAAAAGACGCTCCGTCGGGAACGGCTCTTGCTTTGGCTGATTCGATAAATGAGGCGATGGACAACGAATATAACTATGTCTATGACAGAAGCCAAAGACACGAGGCAAGAGACTCGAAAGAGCTCGGAATTTCAGCTGTAAGAGGCGGAACTATCGTGGGCGAGCATGAGGTTATATTCGCGGGAACAGACGAGGTAATCGAGTTTAAGCATACGGCTTACTCCAAAGCTGTTTTCGGAAAAGGCGCCGTAGAAGCGGCTAAATTCCTCGCGGGAAAACCGGCGGGAATGTACAACATGCAGGATGTGATTAGATAAATATAAAAAAGAGCGTTGAAACGATTTTGCGGGGTGTTCAACGCTCTTTTTATAAAAAGATATGAGGTGATCAAAATTTAAGATCAGTTAAGTCTTTTGAGAGTTTCCTTAAGAAGCTCCCATGTCCTTTCAACTGAATAAAGATCGAGTTCCTCGTCGGTGGTGTGGATGTTGTTCATCTGCGGGCCGAAAGAGATACAGTCAAGTCCTTCGATCTTTGAAGAAAAGATACCGCATTCAAGTCCGGCGTGGATGCCTGAAACCTGCGGATCTGAGCCGTATTGCTCTTTGTATACTTCTACCATAACGTCGCGAATGCGGGAAACGGGAGTATACGCCCAGCCGGGATAATCGCCCTGGGCTTCTGCCGTGCCGCCGAAAATTTTAAATATTGAAGAATATCTTTTAAATAAAAACATTTTTTCGCTCTCAACGGAGCTTCTGAGGGAAGAAGAAAATACAACTTCGTTATCGCCTGTTGTAAGAATTCCTAAGTTGATGGAAGTCTGAACAAGACCTTCAACATCGGGATTCATTCTCTGGATTCCGTTAGGAATATTGAGCAGGATAAAGATAACGGCTGCAGTCGATTCTTTTGTCATGCATTCGGCTGATGCTGATTTTTTAACTGTAAATTCGGCTTTAAGGGAACCTTCTACAGTATCGTATTCATCGCATATCATGTCAAATTCTTTTTTCATAAGAGCGATCGCCTCTTCTGAATTTGAAACAAGGACAGATGCTTCGCTTATCTTTGAAATGGCGTTGTCTTTTTCACCGCCGGAAACGCTGATGATTCTCATATCGGTATCGGAAAGCTGATTTAAAAGTCTTCCGAGGGCGATGTTTGAGTTGAGTCTTCCGAGATGTATTTCAGCTCCGGAGTGACCGCCTTTAAATCCTGAAAGTCTGATATTGACGATATCGCCAGAGCAGGATTCTTTTTTATACGGAAGTCTTCCTACGGCAGTCATGCCGCCGGCGCAGCTTACGGTGAAGATTCCTTCGTCTTCGGAATCGATATTTATCAAGGTTTTTCCTTTCAGATCCGAGGTGTCGAGGGCTGAAGCTCCAATAAGTCCGATTTCCTCCTCTGACGTTATGAGAAGTTCGATCGGAGGATGTGGAATGTCGTCTGAAGCCAGGATCGCCAAACCGTAGGCAACAGCAATTCCGTCGTCGCCTCCGAGGGAGGTTTTATCGGCTGTCAGCCAATGATCGTTGACGATCTTAAGATCAAGACCTTCTTTTTCAAGATCCTTTTCGCAATCAGCTGTCTTTACGGCAACCATGTCCATGTGACCCTGGATTATAACTGTATCGGAGTTTTCATATCCCGGTGTGCCGTCTTTCCATATGATGACATTTTTTGAATCGTCCTGTCTGTATTTCAGGTTGTGATTTTTTGCAAACTGTACAAGATAATCGCTTATCTTATCGACGTTTCCCGAACCGTGAGGAATGCTGCACATTTCTTCAAAGTATGAGAGAACGGCAGCAGGTTCGAATTTGCTTAATACTGACATTTTATTTCTTCCTTTTCACTTTATAATATTTGTTGTTTTCTTCTCTGAGCTGACCGGTGCGAAGCATGTAGTCAAGCAGCTGCTTTGTAAAGTCTTTGGGCTTCGTTACTATACTTTTGTCCTTTGACAGCGGAAAACGCGCCGTCATGCCTGTTACCATTTTTTCTATTTCAGAAGCCGTTACAAAATCATTTTTTTTGAGATATTTGTTTACTTTGGCGACGCCGTTGGAGAAAAGAAGATTCATAAGATCCTTTGTCTTTGAAATCTGACGTTTCATGCCCCAAAGGTAGAGAACGGCGGACGCCGCGGCGAAAAGAATTACGCCTAAAACAATTGTGCCTGGTTCCATATGTTCACCTGTTAATTATTGATAAATCGAATATATTTGTGCTGTTCCATTATAGCGAAAAATTTGCTGAGACGCTGGTAAAGCTGATTTTCGGCGTCACTGTATCTGCCTGCAAGGCATTTGCCGATTTCAAACAGATCCTTTTTGCCGTCTATCTGCTGCCATATGAAGCTGCCGTATTTATCGAGCTTAATAAGACTGAAACGCGGTTTCTTGAAAAGCTTCTGAGCGATAGAGTTGTAAAATCCGGTGTTTTCGATGACGAGCTCGATGATTCCGTCGTCAAGTGTGTTCCACTTTATATTGTTTATTTCAGGGATTTTGTCCAAATAATTTTCTTTCTTTTTCATAAAGTCTCCATTTAAGGCGATTATTAATAGTAAAAGAGCAGTGAACGCAACCGCTTTATTAAGAAGCCCGTCCGCTGCTCTTTTAATTTTAATTCAGATAACCAATACGGTCAATATAAATCACTGTACTTTTTTTCTTCGGCAAACTTTAATGAGGATAGCAAGGAGCGCTGCGAAAGCTATAAGTCCTATGATTTTTCCTAAGTTGCCGTAAGATTCTCCGTAAATCCATGAAAGGTTAAAGTCGAGTCCGAATACTGCCAATACGGCGAGAAGAATACCGACAATACCTTCTCCGGCTATCATGCCTGATGAGAAGAGAATACCCGACTGTACAGAGGCTTCTTTTTGCTTGTCGCTGGCGTATTTGCGGTTCTCGATGACTCTCTTGATAATACCGCCGACAAATATCGGAGCGCTGAGATGGATAGGAAGGTAGAGTCCGATCGCAAAAGCGAGTACCGGAATACCGATAATATCCACAGCGATTGCTATAAATACTCCGATGATAACAAGGGTCCACGGAAGAGTTGAGCCCATAACGCCTTCTACAACCATCTTCATAAGAGAAGCCTGCGGAGCAGGAATCTGTGTTGAACCGTAGCTCCATGCCTGATTGAGAAGATACATAACGAGACCGATTGTAAAGGCTGATACAACAGCGCCTATAATCTCGCCGATCTGCTGTTTCTTAGGCGTTGATCCAATTATGTATCCTGTCTTAAGATCCTGTGAAGTATCTCCGGCAATAGCCGCGATAATACATATGATCGTTCCTACAGAGATAGCTGCAATCATTCCGTCTATTCCGTCGTTTCCTGTTACCTTAAAGAGCAGCGTTGAGATCAGCAGCGTTGCAATTGCCATACCTGATACGGGGTTATTGCTGCTTCCGACAAGACCTACCATTCGGGATGAAACCGTAGCGAAGAAGAAACCAAAAATAATGATTATAATAGCTCCGCCGAAGTTTACAGGAATGCTTGGAACGGCAACTATTACAACAGCGACAGCTATAATTCCGATAATAACGGTTTTCATAGAAAGATCCTGTGCCGTGCGCACTCCGTTCGACTTGTTTTTTCCGAATCCGCCGATAGCGTGACGGAAGGTTTTGATCATAGTCGGGAACGTCTTAATAAGGCTGAGGATACCTCCGCCTGCTACAGCTCCCGCTCCTATGTAGCGGACATATTCGCTCCATATCGTACCCGGGTCAAGGGCATTAAACGGAAGAAGAGTTCCGGCTGCGTCCTTAACTGAGGACAGCGAGTCTCCTCCGAAAAATGAGATCGCGGGAATAAGAGCGAGATAAGATAAAATACCTCCGGCAAACATATAGCTTGAAACTTTGAAACCGCAGATATATCCTACGCCGGCAAGGGCAGGAAGCACGTCCATACCTGCGCCTGCGGTAAATCCCGGAGCTTTGATATCAAAGTTTACTTCGCTCGGGAACAGGCATAAACCGTCAGCGATGAATTTGAAAATAGCTGCGATTCCGAGACCTGAAAATACGGCTTTTGAACTTTGACCGCCTTCCTCAGCGGCAAGAAGAACCTCTGCGCACGCCGTTCCTTCCGGATATGGAAGAACACCGTGCTCTTCAACGATGAGAGCCGTTCTTAACGGAACCATGAAAAGCGTTCCGAGTATACCGCCGCAGATAGAAATAATGGAGATAGTAATAAGTGAAGGCGTGGTACATGCGCCCTCGTCAGCCCACATAAAAATAGCAGGCAATGTGAAAATCGCGCCTGCTGCCAAGGATTCTCCGGCTGAACCGATAGTCTGAACTATGTTGTTCTCAAGGATCGAATCTCTTTTAAGCAGCTTGCGGATAATACCCATTGAAATTACTGCGGCAGGGATTGATGCGGAAACCGTCATACCTACGCGGAGTCCGAGATAAGCATTGGCTGCGCCGAACACAACTGCAAGTAAAATACCGAGAACGATAGATGTGACTGTGAACTCAGGCAATACTTTATCAGGACTGATATACGGTTTGAATTCCGATTTGTTATCCATTGTTTTCCTCCTTCATTGAAATATGCGTAAATGTGATTTTACCATAACAGTTAAACTCGCGCAACGAGTAAAAAATAACAGAGCCGATTTTTATCGGCTCTGTCGCAGTGTTTAAATTGTTTCGTTGTTTTTATATTTTTTGATAACATTCTGAATTCTGTCTGACGGGTCAAGCAAATGGCTTATAGACGAATTGTGATTCATATTGTCTATTATGTAGGCTATATATTTTGACATGTTGCAGCAGATATAATATTCTTTCGTGAAAAGCTCTTCAGGCTGATATATGAGGTTAGTAGTGATCAGTTTCGTGAAAAGACCTTCTTTATATGCTTTATCAAATTTTTCAAGTCCGTTCGTAAACAGGCCGAAAGTACTGCAAAAGTATATGTTTCCGGCGTTTCTTGCTTTCAGCATCTGAGCCGTTTCTATAATACTGTCGCCTGAGGATATCATATCGTCGATAATGATCATGTCTTTGCC
>CASEDW010000155.1 GCA_949286775.1 uncultured Eubacteriales bacterium
ACGAATAGTTTTATGCAATCAAAAATCATTTATCATATTTAAAATCGCTATCTGAAAAATAACATCGTTATTTTAATCTGATACGTCATAAAGTTTTTTCAAGCGTTGTTTTCAGAGGTTTAAGTCCGCATCCGTCATAAAAAGCGCGGGCGTTATCATTTCCCTCCCATACATTTAACGTGATACTGCTGCAGTTGTTCTCTATGGCAACTGCGGTTACGTATTTATAGAGCTCTTTTCCTATATGTCTGCCCCTGCAATTTTCGTCAACGCAAAGATCATCTATATAGAGAACTTTTCTGTACTTCATATTTTCATTTGCCTCCTGTATCTGATATATACAGAAGCAGTATCCAAGAATATTTCCTGTTTCATCAACATTTACATAGACAGGCGTGCTGTCGTTCTTAATTATTTCGGCAAGTTCGCCGTCGTTGTATTTTTTACTGTCTTTGACAAAGATATCAGGCCTGATCGCTTCATGCACGTTATTTACCTGATAAAGCAATCTGTTAATACCCTCAATGTCTTTTAATTGAGCTCTTCTTATCATTTTTCCTCTTTTCCGTCTGTTACTTAAAAGGAGCGTATTGTTCTATTATCTTTTCCGCAACTTTTAATCCGTCGACAGCGGCGGAAACTATTCCTCCGGCAAATCCCGCTCCCTCGCCGCAGGGGTACAGACCTTTTATATTTGACTGGCACGTTTCATCTCTGTTTATTCTTACAGGCGAAGAAGTTCTGCTTTCAACGCCCATCAGAAGCGCGTCTTCCATATCAAATCCCCTGATTTTTCTTCCCATGTTTTTTATTCCTTCGATCAGATCCTCAGCAAGAAATGCCGGGAAAATTCCCCTCACATCAGCGTAAACCCAGCCGCCTTTTGTACAGGGCTCAAAAGAATTATCTGAAGAAATTTTACTGTCGCAAAAATCTTTAAATCTCTGAACAGGGATCTTTCCGTTTCCCGCCTTATAAGCTCTTTCTTCAAGCTTTCTGTGAAATATTATGGCGCTCAGTTCTTCCGGAACATCTCCTTCGGAGTATTTATTGTAATCATCAGGATCTACAGTTACTATTATCGCGCTGTTGGCGAATCCTGAATTCCTGCCGGAGTAACTCATTCCGTTTACCGCAAGCCTGCTTTCTTCCGAGGAAGCGTTTACCACATAGCCTCCGGGACACATACAGAAACTGTAAACGCCTCTGTTATCAGAGGATTTAGCGGTGAGTTTATATGAAGCAGCGCCAAGTTTCTTCGGTGCGTTCTCGCCCCACTGCATGTCGTTTATAAGTTTCTGAGGATGCTGTATCCTGACTCCCACGGCAAATGATTTAGGCTGCATTTTTACGCCTCGATCGTGAAGCATAAAAACGGTATCCCTCGCCGAATGACCTATTGCTGCTATGACTATACGCGTATTTATAACTGAACCGTCGCCCAATATGATTTTATTTACTGCTCCGCTGTCAGATATAATGTCTTTCACACAGGAATTAAATCTGAATTCGCCGCCCATCATTATGATATCGTTTCTCATATTTCTGACGACTTCAAATAATACGTCTGTTCCCACATGGGGCTTGGAATCGTATTTTATCTCATTTGAAGCGCCGTATCCGACAAAGGTATCAAGAACAAAGGATATTCTGCCCTCTTGATCATTTACACCTGTATTAAGTTTGCCGTCAGAAAAAGTTCCGGCGCCGCCTTCTCCGAATTGAACGTTCGACTCTGTATTTAATTTTTTGCCTTCCCAGAAAGCTTCTACCGATTTCTTTCTGTCTTCTAGACGCTCTCCTCTTTCAAGAACTATCGGACGATAGCCGCATTTTGCCAAAAGATACGCTGCAAAAAGTCCGGCCGGACCGCTGCCGATTACCACCGGTCTTTCAGAAAGCTCTTCATTTCCATGATCAAAACCGATTATGTCGCCCTCAAACTTATATTTTATTTTCTTTACGGCAGATACATTTTTATTTTTGTTTTTTCTGATTACCGCTGCCTCGTTTTTTACCTTTACATCGACGGAGTATACATATGACAGCCTTTCGCGGCGTCTTGCTTCTATTGAGCGCCTTGTAATCTCCCAGCTTATTATTTTTTCAGGAGCAATACGCAGCGCATCGCAAATCTTATCTTCTATTTTTGTTTTTTCATCTTCAACCGGTATTTTAATCTGCGATATTCTAATCATTTGATTCTCCTGTTATTTTAATGTCACTGTTTTGAAGCTGCCTGAGCCGCGACTGTGCCGCTGCTCCATGCCCATTGCAGATTGTAGCCTCCGCATGTGCCGTCCACATCCACCACCTCGCCTGTAAAATAAAGACCGGGAACTTTAGAAAGCATCAGATCGTCAGTTAAAGCGTCGATGTCGATACCTCCGGTGCAGATCTGGGAAGCCTTCATATCTCCCGTGCCTGAGACTCTGAAAACATAGTTCTTAATATTTTCAATAGAATCCTCGAGATCAAAACATCTTGAGGTTATATGTTCCGAAAGCCTTTCCGCAATAAGTCCCGAGGCGAGCTGTTTGTCAGTTCTTTCGGGATAATTTTCCCTTATAAATTCAAGATACGACTTTATGTCTTCTTCAGAATATTCAGGAAGAAAATCGATTATTATCTTTACTTTCCTGCCTCTTTTAAGAGCCTTTGAGACGTATCTGCTGATCTGAAATACAGGTATTCCTGATATGCCGCTGTCCGTTAACTGTATTTCGCCCTTTTGGCGATGTCTGACTTCGCCGTCATATATCACTTTTATTACGGCCTCTGTCCTTACTCCCGCCCACTTGTAAACGCTGCTGTCATTCGTCTTTAACGACGTCAGCGCCGGAAGAAACTCTTCAAAACGGGCGTTATATTTTTTCGCCGTTGTTTCAGCCAGTTTGTAACCATCTTCACTTATATACGCGCCAGAGCCGCAGGCTATTATAACGGCGTCGGCTTTGTAGGCCCATCCTTCAACCTCAACCTGAAAAGATCCGTCAGTCTGTTTTGAAACGGATATTACTTTCTGATTCGTCTTTATTTTTACTTTTTCTTTTTCAGCGACGGAAATAAGGGTTTTGGCGACGACAGCCGCCGAATCATTTAATGGATATACCCATCCGTTTCTGTTCTTAGTCGCGATTCCAATCATATTAAAAAATTCAATAGTTTTTTTATAGTCAAACTTATTTATGATCTTCATGGCTTTTTCTATATTTGAACTTCTTATCACATCGCCTTCCCAGGTCATATTTGTGATGTTGCATCTGCCGTTTCCGGTCACGAGAAGTTTTTTCAGCGGCTTGTTGTTTTCCTCAAGCAGCGTTACCTTGTTTCCGTTTTTCGCCGCATTTATGGCGGCCATCATTCCTGACGCCCCTGCTCCTACAACGATAATATTTTTCATCAGATCAACTGTTCCTTATCCACGATTCCTGCTTCTACAAGTTTCTGTAAACTCATGAGAATTCCGACTTTCGCGTGTTCCCATGTAAGACCGCCCTGAAAATATACTGTATATGGCGGCTTTATCGGGCCGTCCGCTGAAAGCTCAATGGAAGAGCCCTGGACAAACGCTCCCGCTGCCATGATAACCTCCGAATCATATCCCGGCATAGCCCATGGTTCAGGAGTTACATAGCTGTCAACAGGAGCAGCCGCCTGTATGCCCTTGCAAAACGCTATAACTGCCTCGGGTTTTCCAAAAGTAACGGCCTGTATTATATCATGACGGCTCTCTGATCCGTCAGGTACGACCTTAAACCCGAGTTTTTCATAGATATTAGCTGCGAATATCGCGCCTTTGAGAGCTCCTGCAGTAACTGTTGGAGCGAGGAAAAATCCCTGATAAAAGGATCTGTTCACGCCAAGGGTAGCTCCTACTTCTTTTCCAAGCCCCGGAGTCGTGAGTCTGTAGGCGGCGTTTTCAATATATTCTCTCTTTCCGGCTATATATCCTCCTATAGGAGCAAGACCGCCTCCCGGATTTTTTATAAGGGAGCCGACAACCATATCAGCGCCAACGTCAGAAGGCTCCATTGTCTCCACAAATTCGCCGTAGCAGTTATCGACCATACATATGATATCAGGATTGATCTCCTTTATAAACGCTATAAGCTCGCCTATCTGCTTAACTGAAAATGTAGGCCGTGTGAGATATCCCTTTGATCTTTGAATAGCAGCCATCTTTGTCTTTGGCGTAATTGCTTTTCTGATGCCTTCAAAATCAAAAGTTCCGTCTTCAAGAAGTTCAACCTGCCTGTATGTAATTCCGTACTCAGCAAGGGATCCTTTAGACTGCCTTATGCCTATAACTTCTTCAAGGGTGTCATATGGTTTTCCCACAGGAGATAAAAGCTCATCTCCCGGTCTTAAGTTTGCGGACAACGCAATGCCAAGAGCATGCGTTCCGCATGTTATCTGGGGACGCACCAGGGCGTCTTCCGTATGAAATACCTCAGCGTAAACTTTTTCAAGGGTTTCTCTTCCTATATCATTGTAGCCGTATCCCGTAGAAGGGTACATGCACGCTTCGCTTACCCTGCACTTTTGCATCGCATTGAGAACTTTTAGCTGATTCATCTCCGCGTTGTCATCTATCGCGTCAAACCTGTCCTTAAGGCTTTTAAGTATCTTTTCTCCGAAATCAAAAACCTCTGAACTGATTCCTGCGGTTAAATAAAAACTCTTTTTCAAATCACTCATTTTTTTCTCTTTCTGTAATTTCATTCCATTTATTTATCATCTCTTTTAAAATAAGAGAGGTGTCATTATCATAATCCTGTCTGTTAAACCAGATCACATCTTTTTCGCGCTTAAACCAGGTGATCTGTCTTTTCGCGAAATGTCTCGTATCCTGTTTGATTTTTTCAACTGTTTCCTGAAGCGTCGTCTTGCCCTCGAAATAAGGGAAAAACTCGCGGTATCCGATGCC
>CASEDW010000156.1 GCA_949286775.1 uncultured Eubacteriales bacterium
AAATGTTTCACGTGAAACATCTGGTAAACAAATAGTCACAAAGTGCTATATATATCTTGGCATATAATTGAATATATAGTATAATACATTTACTTGACTTTAGAACAAAGGAACGGAAATTATTCAAAAATTTGATGTCATGGTTTTGCTTGATTTTCTGCTTGTAATGGAATTCAAGCAAGTTTAGAATTTTAGACTCTGACATCAATAAATATCCTAAATATATAACATATAGTAAATATAAATGTTTCACGTGAAACATTTAGAAGGTGCGAAATGGGAAGAGTTATTGCTATTACAAACCAAAAAGGCGGAGTTGGAAAATCAACTACGGCTATTAATCTGGCTTCATGTATGTCAGAACTGGAAAAGAAAGTATTGATAATAGATATTGATCCGCAGGGCAATACTACAAGCGGATTAGGTTTAGATAAAAATGAATTAAATAATTCTATATATGATCTGTTAATAGGTAACTGCAAGATAGAGGAAAGTATTCTGTCCCTGGAATATCCTAAACTTGATATAATACCGTCTAATATTGATCTTTCAGGAGCGGAAATTGAACTTTTTGAGCTTGACGATAAAGAATACAGACTAAAAAACGCGGTTTCAACAGTAAAAGATAATTATGATTATATATTTATAGACTGCCCGCCGTCTTTGAGTATGCTTACAATTAATGCTTTAACGGCCGCTGATGGTCTTTTGATTCCACTTCAGTGTGAGTATTATGCCCTTGAGGGTCTGGCATTGTTGACAAATACTATATCTCTTGTAAATGAAAGTCTCAATCCTGATCTTGTGATAGACGGAGTTTTATTTACTATGTTCGATTCAAGAACTAATCTTGCTAATCAGGTCATTGATAATGTAAAAGAAAACCTTAACGCAAGTATTTATGAAACCGTAATACCAAGAAATGTCAGACTGGCCGAAGCGCCAAGCTATGGATTGCCTATTAATCTATATGATCCGAGATCAACAGGAGCCGAAAGTTACAGAAAACTGGCTCAGGAAATCATAAACAAGGGGGAAAATTGAGGTGGCTGCTAGAAAAGGCGGTTTAAATATGGGAAAAGGCCTCCAGAACCTTATTCCCGGAGGAAATAAACTAACAAAGCACGAAAATAAAGAAGATGACGCAATATCAAACGAAAGTGACGAGTCAAAAGAAAATACAAAATCTGAAAAAGCGGTAGCTGTTTCGAAGAAAGAAGTTTCAGAAATAACTCAATATTCAACTGAAACGTCAGAAAATGACATACAGGAAGTGAAGATATCGCTTGTTATCCCGAATTCTGATCAGCCGAGAAAAGAATTTGACGACTCTTCTATTTCTGAACTTGCTGAGTCAATAAAGAATTACGGCATTATTCAGCCTCTTATAGTTCAGAAAAAAGATAAATATTATGAAATAATCGCCGGTGAAAGACGTTGGAGAGCTGCGAAACTCGCCGGTTTGAAAAAACTGCCTGTAATCGTTAGAAATTATAACGCCCAGGAAGTAATGGAAATTGCTTTAATAGAAAACATACAGCGTGAAGATCTTAATCCTATAGAAGAAGCCGCAGCGTTCAAAAGACTTATCGAAGAATTTGATATGAAACAGGCTGATCTGGCAAAAAGAGTTGCCAAGAGCCGAACGGCGATCACAAATTCCATGAGGCTTTTGAAACTTGACGAAAGAGTTCAGAATATGCTGATTAATGGCATAATTACAACAGGACACGCCAGAGCGCTTCTTTCGATTGAAGATCAGGATAAACAGTTCGGGGCCGCAATTCAAATAGAAGAAAAGAATTTAAGCGTTCGCGAAACTGAAAAGCTTATACAGAGGCTGAAAAAACCGGAAAAAATTGTAGAGACAGAAGATACTGCTCAAATAGATAATATATATAATTCTATTGAAGAGGGATTAAAAGGAATTTTAGGAAGCAAAGTTTCTATTAAGAGAAAGAAAAGCGGAAAAGGGAAAATTGAAATTGAATACTATTCCGCTGAGGAATTTGACAGAATTATAGATATGCTTCACAAAGTTAAGGAGGAAAATGACTGATATGGGAGTTTCCAATTTTATCGGAATGGATGTCGGGATAATGTTCCTTCTGCTTCTTATACTGATCATCATTCTGGCTGTAATTACGGTAAGCATGTCCCTCAGACTTACGCGTCTCACAAAAAAATATCAGATGTTCATGCGGGGACGCAACGGTGAGTCTATGGAGCAGGTATTTGCGGCTAAACTTTCAAATATAGAAAGGCTCGAGGATCAGAGCGATACAAACAAAGAGGATATTGAGATCCTTCAAAAACATATTTCTACAACTCTTACACATTATGGTATAGTTAAATACGACGCTTTCGATGATGTCGGCGGCAAGATGAGTTTTGCGCTTGCAATGCTTGACGATTCAAATACAGGTTTTATACTTAATACTATACACAGCAGAGATAACTGTTTTCAATATATTAAAGAAGTTGTAAACGGTCAGTCTTATATTATGCTCAGTAAGGAAGAAACTGAGGCGTTAAATCACGCTATTTCGAATGTCGAAGAGGAAAAACTTGAAAATATTTAAATGGAGATTATGAAAAATGTTAGATATTAAATTTGTCAGAGAAAATCCGGAAGTAGTAAAACAGAATATAAAGAACAAATTTCAGGATGAAAAACTTCCGCTTGTAGATGAGATTATCGCCCTCGATAAAGAAAACAGAGAGATTAAAATGGAAGTAGAAGCTCTCAGAGCGAAGAAAAATACGGTTTCAAAAGAAATCGGAAAACTTATGGCTCAGGGCAAAAAAGAAGAAGCTGAGCAGGTTAAGAATGAAATCGCGAAAGGCAACGCGAGAATCGATGAACTCAGCGCGAGAGAAAAAGTCGTTGAAGAAGAATTAAAGAAGAAATTAATGGTAATACCTCAGATCATTGATCCTACTGTTCCTATAGGAAAGGATGACAGTGAAAATGTAGAGATTCAGCGGTACGGAGAACCGGTTGTTCCTGATTTTGAAATTCCATATCATACGCAGATCATGGAGAGCTTTGACGGAATTGATCTCGATTCAGCAGGACGCGTAGCCGGAAACGGTTTTTATTACCTTATGGGAGATATCGCAAGACTTCATTCGGCAGTTATCTCATACGCGAGAGATTTTATGATCGATCGCGGATTTACATACGTTGTGCCGCCTTTCATGATCAGAAGCAACGTCGTTACAGGCGTAATGAGCTTTTCTGAAATGGAAGCAATGATGTACAAAATAGAGGGAGAGGATCTCTACCTGATCGGAACAAGCGAACATTCTATGATCGGAAAATTTATCGGACAGCAGCTTGACGAAGAAAGCCTGCCACGTACTCTTACAAGCTATTCTCCATGTTTCCGTAAGGAAAAAGGAGCCCATGGAATAGAAGAAAGAGGCGTTTACAGAATACATCAGTTTGAAAAGCAGGAAATGGTTGTTATATGCAAGCCTGAAGAAAGCAAGATGTGGTATGACAAATTATGGCAGAATACGGTAGATTTCTTCAGAACGCTTGACATTCCTGTCAGAACGCTTGAGTGCTGCTCAGGAGATCTCGCGGATCTTAAATGTAAATCCTGCGACGTTGAAGCATGGTCTCCAAGACAGAAAAAATATTTTGAGGTAGGTTCATGTTCTAATCTTGGCGACGCCCAGGCGAGAAGACTTGGAATCAGAGTCAAAGGAAAAGACGGAAGCAAGTATCTCGCTCACACTCTTAACAACACGGTGGTAGCTCCGCCTCGTATGCTTATCGCGTTCCTTGAAAATAACCTTCAGGAAGATGGTTCGGTTTTAATTCCGGAAGTGCTTCAGCCTTATATGGGAGGAAAGAAAGTCCTGATCCCGAACAAGTAATGGGAGGAAGAATAATTGCATAAGTATTTAAAAGCTATTGGCTTTTCTGTGCTGAATAAAAATGATGATCTTGAAGTTTTGCTTACCGATATCGTAAATAAATACGACAGAAAAAAGGTAGCGTTTACTGATGACGGAAGACAGTTTGTAGAATTTACAAAAGAGTATTCTGCCGACACGGGAATCAAGGTCTGCGGAGAATATATAAAAAATGATGAGTTCCGTATGGAATATTATTTTCCTTATTTAAACGGCTCACAGATAAGCTCGACCGAAGAAATTATAATCGAAAGAAAATCTGACAAAGAGGCATATATTTGCGCTTGCGACGATATGCGTCTTGGGATTACGCTTATATTTCATCTGATAAATACAGGAGATTATCTGGAAGCCAAAAATAAGAAACTGGATGATCGGCATATCGCTGCGGTTTCGCTGTCGGCTCTCAGCAATGAGGGAAAAATAATTCTGCCTGTTTTGCACAGTGAAAATCATGTGATGGAAAGACAGAAAAAAGTTCAGAAAAGAACTGCCCTGATTATGGCAGCCAGAAACGGCGACGAAGAAGCTATTGAAAATCTTACGGCTGACGATATGAATACTTTTAATGAAGTATCCGACAGAGCGAAAAATGAAGATTTGTACTCAATAGTAGATAATTGTTTTATGCCTTACGGATTTGGAACAGATATTTACAGCATAATAGCAGATATAGAAGGGTTTGAAGAAAGCGTCAATTCATATACAGGAGAAGAATTATGCAAACTCAACCTTTCCTGCAATGATGTAAATATTGACGTATGCATAAATAAAAAAGACCTTTTGGGAGAGCCTGCCGTCGGACGAAGATTCAAAGGCATAATATGGCTTCAGGGTGAAGTAATGTACCGATGATCGTCATTATAAAATTTTTCAAAAATAAAAAAAAATATACACTTAAAATGGACTATTTTGAGTATATATTGTATAATACAGTAGCGTGTTCAAGAAAATCACAAATAAATATAGATTTAAAAATGTCGCTATAGCTCAGTTGGATAGAGCGACCGCCTCCTAAGCTTTAGCCATGGCTTTCCAATTTGAAGGAATTTTAAAATGAAGGTCGGGTTCGAATACAGTGAG
>CASEDW010000157.1 GCA_949286775.1 uncultured Eubacteriales bacterium
AATCGATATTCCTGACCTTTCAATTGAAAGCTCCCTGAAAATATGTCTGCTGGCGCTTTGCTGCGCTGTGCTTAGCATTGTACTCTGTTCGGCACTGCACACCAGCTCAAGACTCTATCAGAAATTCATTAAAAATCAGTATATACGCATATTTGTCGGAGGATGCATTGTAATCGTCCTTACTTTGATATGTCAGACGGGAGATTACAACGGCGCGGGAACTGAGGTGATAGCCCGGGCGATGACAGGCGAGACTGTTCCGGCGGCATTTATTTTAAAGATTGTATTTACAGCTGTTACCCTTGGAGCAGGATTTAAAGGAGGCGAGATCGTTCCGTCGTTTTTCGTCGGAGCGACATTCGGATGTCTGTTTGGACAGATACTTGGCATTTCTCCGTCTCTGTGCGCGGCGGCAGGAATGGCCGCCACATTCTGCGGAGTAACGAATTGTCCGCTTACGACGCTGCTTATAAGTTTTGAGCTGTTTGGCTTTTCAGCCATACCTTATTTTATGATAGCGATCCCTGTGAGCTATATATTATCAGGATACAGGGGACTTTATCGTGATCAGATAATCGTATATTCAAAGTACAGACCTCAGTTCATACACAGACTTTCAGGAGATGAGTCTGAAGATGATGTTGTACAGGAAGAAGAAAGCAATAAAAGAGTTGATTTTACGAATAAAAAATCAAAAAAAGAAATTTGATACGTAAAGCAAGAACGGAGACTACGAATAAAAAATCAAAAAATGAAATTTGATACGTAAAGCAAGAACTGTGACTACGAATAAAAAATTAAAAATGAAATTTGATACGTAAAGTAAGAGCAGCGGCTACGAATAAAAAATCAAAAAATGAAATTTGATACGTAAAGCAAGAGCAGCGGCTACGAATAAAAATCAAAAAATGAAATTTGATACGTAAAGCAAGAGCAGAAGTTACGAATAAAAAATCAAAAACATATAAAGAAATAATAATACGCGCTGCTTAGTGCTGCGCACTATCGCATCGCTGCGAACATTCGGGCTTTCGCAAACATGCTCCGCCCTCATGTTCGTTAGCATCCTAAAATAAAATGAGCATCCGATTGATTGTAAACAATCTTCGGGTGCTCATTTATTTTAGTCTGCATTATTAAAGCATATGATGTAATTTAAGGATCTCTACAAACTGTTTGTCACGCCATTTCGCTACGCTTTCTACAGTGTTGCCCTGCCATTCAGGTCTGTTGGCGATTTCTTCGTCTACGCCCTGAGCGTACATCTCGTCGTATGGAGTAGGCTCATTGCCGTATTTGGCTGCTTCTTCTCTGAATCCGCCTGGGATACCAAGAGAGATGGTAAGGAGCTGTCCAAGAACAGCCATACGCATTCCAGGTCCGTACATGATAGCTTTATCCATATCTTCTACAGAACATACGCCTTCGCGAACGCTTTCTTTTGCTGCCGCGAGAGCTGCCCATGAAAGTCTGTTTACGATAAATCCGTTGATTTCCTTTTTGCATACGATAGGAACTTTGTTCATGGCTTTGTAGATTTCAAGAGCTTTGTCAACTACGGCCTGATTTGGTTCTTCACCGGCGCAAACCTCGATAAGAGGAAGAAGGTATGAAGGATTGTAAGGATGTCCTACGATGATTGAATCAGGATATAAAGCGTCCTGACGGAGTTTGCTTGGGAACATAGCAGATGTTGTTGAAGCGATTACTGTGTCAGGTCCTGTAACTTCCTGGATTGTTCTGTATGTGTCTATTTTGAGCTGAAGTCTTTCCGGAATAGCTTCCTGAACAAATTCAGCGCCTTTAACAGCTTCTTTAAGATCTGTGCTGTATTTTGCGTCTGCGAGAGCTTTGTCAGCTTTCTCCTGTGTTGTAGCGCCTGCCTCTACGAGGATATCGAGAATTTTCTTAAGATTCTCTTTGATTTTTTCTACCGGAATAACATCGTAAAGCGTTACGTCAAATCCCGCGAGAGCCGCGTTTGCCGCAAGACCTGCTCCGATGATACCTGTTCCGACGAAAGTAGCTTTAATTGCCATTTGAGTTTTCCTCCCTAATATAGATAGATTGATTGGCAGTATCAAAAAGGTACTGTTCACATATAGAAGTATTATACACTCTATCATTATATAAATAAAGTATAATCTGCTCTCAAAATCCGATTTGTGTCCATTTGTGTCCATTAGTCCCTTGACTCATAATTTTGATGTTGAGATCAAAAGAACAAAGCTTATGATACCTACGGATTTCTACGTGCTGCGTACTCCCGCAACCCTACACAATATTCGCATATCGTGGGATAATATCCCACTTTCATGCTCATATTGTGGCGGGTTTCAAGGTCTTTCACCCGCTTATGAGCAAGCTCATGTGGGCTTAGAACTTGAAACCCTGGTATCATTAATTTATAATTATAAAATGAAATTTTAATCAAAAAATGCTTGATTTTTAGAAAAACGGTGGTAATATATAATCATAAATTGCAAATAAGATTACAATTTAAAAAAATAAAAATATTTTTTATTAACAAAGGAGAACGAGATGGCTAAAAAGATCAGCAAAGAGTTGGCTAAAGAGTTTTATACAAATATGTATAAAATCCGCCGCTTCGAAGAAGAAGTTTTTGAGTTTTACAAATTAGGTCAGATGGCCGGACTTGCTCATCTCTACATTGGTGAGGAAGCAGTCGCAACAGGAGCTATGGCAGCGATCGGACCGCAGGATTACATCGGAACAACACACCGTGGACATGGTCACATGGTTGCCCGCGGCGCTGACATGGGAAAAATGATGGCTGAGATCCTTGGTAAAGCTACAGGGTATTCAAAAGGAAAAGGCGGTTCAATGCATATCATGGATATGGATATCGGTATCCTTGGAGCAAACGGTATCGTCGGCGGCGGTATTCCTACAGCAACAGGCGCGGCATACAGCGCAAAATACAGAGGAACAGATCAGGTAACACTTTGCTTCTTTGGTGACGGCGCTTCTAACGAGGGTACATTCCATGAGTGTATCAATATGGCTGCCGCATGGGATCTTCCTATTGTATATGTCATCGAGAACAACCTTTACGGTATTACAGTAGATATGAGACGTGTAACTAAAGAGCATGACCTCGCTAAAAGAGCGATAGGTTATGGAATCCCGGGATACACGATCGACGGAATGAATGTCGAGGAAGTTTACGAGACTATCAGCAAGGCGGTTAAAGACGCCCGTGAAGGCAAAGGACCTTCAATCGTAGAGTGCAAGACATACAGATATCACGGACATAACGGTTCTGATAACTGCGCTTACAGACCGGCAGGCGAGCTTGAAGAGTGGAAAGCAAGAGACTGCATGGACTCATTCAAAGCAAAAGGATATCTTACAGAGGATGAGATCAAAGAGATTGAGAAATCAGTAGACAAAGACATTGAAAAAGCAGTTGAATTCGCTTCTGAGAGCCCATATCCGGATGCATCAGAGCTTATGACTGACATTTTCGTCGATTAAGGAGGAATAGGAAATGAGAAAAATATTTTATCGTGATGCGATTCGTGAGGCACTCGACGAAGAAATGGGAAGAGACCCTATGGTCATGATGATCGGTGAAGACGTTGGTGTCGGCGACGGTACATGGAAATGCTCAAAAGGACTTCGTGAGAAATACGGCGATCTTCGTATGAAGGATTCACCTATTTCAGAGGCGGGATTCACAGGTATGTGTATCGGTATGGCGCTTACAGGAATGCGTCCTATCGCGGAGATCATGTTCGAGGACTTCATGCTCGTCGCAATGGATCAGATCGTAAACCAGATGAACAAAGTATCATACATGAGCGGCGGACAGAAACACATCCCAATGGTAATTCGTACAACTATCGGCGCGGGACGTGCGGCAGCAGCTCAGCATTCACAGAACCTTACGGCAGCAGTTGCTCATTTCCCGGGCGCAAAGATCGTTATGCCTTCAGACGCTTATACGGCTAAGGGACTTCTTAAGAGCGCTATCAGAGATGATGATCCTGTTATCGTTATCGAGCACAGAAAACACTTCAGCGTAGAGTTCGATATGCCGGATGACGCTGATGAGAATTTACTGCTTCCTCTTAATAAAGCAGCAGTTGTAAGAGAAGGAAAAGATCTCACTGTAGTCGCAAGCTCATTCCAGGTTCAGCAGGCAGTAAACGTTGCGAAACATCTTGAAAAACAGGGCGTAAGCGTAGAAGTTATCGACCTTCGTTCTATCGTTCCTATTGATAAAGAGACAATCATCAAATCAGTTAAGAAGACAGGAAAACTTCTCATCATCGATGAGGGATGCGAACAGTTCGGCGTTCCTGCTGAGATTACGGCACAGGTACTTCCTCATGTATTCTATGACCTTGACGCTCCTATCATGCGTCACTGCGCTCCAAACTGCCCTGTTCCATTCAGCCCTGCTCTTGAGAAACTTTTTGTTCCTACAGAGAAGACAATGCTTAAAGCTATGAAACAGCTTCTTTAATTATTATACGGGAGGAAAATTCAATGGCAAAAGTAATAGTTATGCCTAAACTCGGATATACTCAGGATACAGGTTCTATCGCCGCATGGCTCAAAGCCGAAGGCGATAC
>CASEDW010000158.1 GCA_949286775.1 uncultured Eubacteriales bacterium
CACTATATGCCAATAACCGTCAGCCTGAAGTTCTTTATACGCGTCCACGGGATCAACGCCGTTTACTACACATGGAAGCGACATGAGCCAGTTTCTCAAAGTTTCCTGATCGTAAGTAAATTCTTCTTTGACATTTCCCTGTATCGGACTGTTGAGTCTGAAAATCCACTCAAGAGATTTCTGCGATTCAAGCAGCGCCGAAACCTCTCCGCTTCCAGCGTATCTAAGTCCAATGTCAGAGCCGTTTACAGCATATACATTGGAATCTTTATCCGACAGTTCAAAAACATAACTGTCCGCATTCTGCTGTAAAAGCGATTCCGTTTCCTCCACAGTCATATCAGAACAGTCGTATCCGTTAATAACTGTTCCGGGATAAAAATGTTCTCTGTAATAAGTTGCTTTAGAAAAATATAGTATCGCCAATACGCCAAGTAAAATCACTATAAGCAATACTATTATAAGAGCCGCCGTTTTTTTATTAGATTTAGCCGCCGCAGTTCTTTTTTTCGCCATACAAAAATCCTTAATATTTATTTTGTCTTATACTCTACTATACCGTACTCGTTAAAACTGTCAAGAAAAGCGCTTAAATTCACCAAAAATACACAAAAACAAAGAGCTCTTAAAAAGAGCTCTTATTTAATATCAATCATCAATATATGGCATAAGCGCTAAATGTCTCGCGCGTTTGATCGCAAGCGTAATAGCTCTCTGATGTTTAGCACAGTTTCCTGTAACTCTTCTCGGAAGGATTTTTCCTCTCTCCGAAACAAATCTTTTAAGTTTTGCTGTATCTTTGTAATTGATGCAGTTATCTTTTCCGCAGAAAATGCAAACTTTTTTTCTTCTGCGCGGAATTCTTTTTCTTGATGGAGTATATGTTCTCTCCTGATTCTCTGCCATTGTTTTTTCCTCCTTTATTATCACTCAGCCTGCTCTGCAGGTACTTCTTCAGCCGCTTCAGCTGTTTCAGCAGTCTCTGTTACAGGTGCAGCCATCTCTTCGTCCTGACGTACAACAAGGTAACGAAGAACGTTGTCCATGATACGAACGTCTTTCTCGATTTCTGCCGGAGCTGATGATTCAGCCTCAAAGTGAATAAAGTAATAAAAAGCTTCACGCTGATACTGGATCTCGTATGCAAGTCTTCTCTTGCCCCATTCTTCAACGTTTGTGATAACACCGTTAGCGCGTGTGATATAAGATTTTGCTCTTTCAACAACTGCTGCTCTGGCGTCATCTTCAATCTTAGCAGATACAACCAATGCTAATTCATACTTGTTCATATTATTTCCTCCTTTTGGTCTTTTGGCTTTCCGTCTTATCGGAAAACAAGGATTTTATTTCCCACGAAGTCAAATACTACCATAACACCTGATATTTGTAAAGAGATTTTTTAGACATTCTTAATTTTTTGCCACTTTTTATTTTTCAAGTTTACTGCTATTATTATAGACCAAAGCAACAGATATTTAAAAGAAATGTGGTGAATCAAATGAAAAAAGATATAAAAAGAGCAATCATAGAAGCCGCTGTGGACAGAGGTCTGCGCGATATATATGAAGACCCCAGAAGAAGCATACGTAAATTCGTAGATCTCGGAAGACAGTTTCAAAAAGGCAGATTCATTCAGGACATAAATAATATTCTCCAGGAGCTTTTAAGAAACGACGACAGTCCTTATTACACTGCTATCGAACATGTCCTCAGATATTCAGACAGAAAAAAAATCAAAGATTTCGGAATAAATCTCGGATATAACAGTCTTACTGTCGGCGCGAAAACCCTGAGAAAAATAAGAGAAAAAGAACAGTACAACGTTCCGTGGAATCTGATAATCAGACTTGATCCGACAGTAAAATCAGGTCTTACGCCTCATGATCTGATCGATATCGTCGCCCAGGGCAAAAAGCTCGGAATATATACATATACGATCAGACTGTTTTCTTCAAATATATATCTTGAAGATCTTCTGAAGCTGTTTATAACTTACGACGACTGCACGTTCATGGTGATGCTCCCTGATTCGGAAATCGACGATTCCCTCTCATCCTATATGACCGATTGTTCAAACGCAATGTTTCTCTTGCCGCTTTTTTCCGATTCATGTGGCAGAAATATAGTGCTTTTAAAACAATACAAGTGCCTGTACGGTCTGTATACATTATATGACGAAAATACTTCTTTAAATCTTGACGACAGCGAAACCGCCTGGGATTATCTTATCAATGACAGCGTACTTATTGAAACCGTAGCAGATGAAAACGTGTCTCTTGAAACAATCAAAAAAACAGCGGAATCAGCCAAACACGCCCGTCTTGAACCTGTCGCGCCGCTGATGATTTTTGATCTCTACGGAGATTTCATGGATATCCAGAAACTTTTAGTCGGAGAAACGCCAAACTTCTTCGAAATCTGTTCCGACGGTTCATATAAAACCGCAAAAGGCATTTTCAAAGCAAATGAAGGCCTTCCCAATCTTGAAAAAGCCTTCAAAAAGTATTTTTAAAATTATAAGCTCGCCGCAAGTTTTTTGATTATTTCTTTTATAGAAATAATCAATTCCGCGGGAGTGAGTTTACATCCTTCTTCCATCCAGTTCGTAACGGTTATGATATAGAGATTGCAAAACATCTTTCCAATAACTTCAAAGCTGTCAGATTCTCCCCAAAGATCTTCGAACATGAATTCTATCAGCGGCAGCATCGACTCCAGAAGATATTCTTTAAATGAATTCTGACCATCTGTTCGAAGAGCGCTTCTGTAAAACGGCTGCGACTCATAAAAAAGCTCGCACACCGCCTCGATAAGCTGCCATCCGTCCTCGATCTCGCCGCTTGAAACAACCGACATGAAATCCATATAGAATATCCAGTTCATCAGATCATATTTGTCTTTAAAATGATAATAAAAACTCTTTCTGCTCATACCGCATCCGTCGCAAATATCGGTGATGCTTATTTTTGAAAAATCTTTTTTCGCCATAAGCTCTTTCATCGATTTAGCGAGAGCGCTTTTTGTAGCATTGATATCTGCCATTTTTATCGCCTCTTATCTCGTTTGGAGTGTAAACTTAAATGCAACTCCGTTTTCGTAATTTTCAGCCCAGCATCTCTGTGAGTGAAGTTCCATAATAGCTTTTACAATTGATAAACCTATGCCGCTTCCCCCATATTCCCTTGTTCTTGCTTTATCTATTTTATAGAATTTTGACCAGATATTGTCAAGTTCTTCTTCCGGGATAGGCTTTCCTGTATTAAATACAGTTATCGTCACCGTGCCGTCATTTATCAAAGAAGTAATATGTATTATTTTTTCCCCTTCGAGATGATTAAAGGCGTTTGACAGATAATTGGTCAGCACCTGTTCTATTTTAAACTCATCTCCCCATACATATAAAGGAGATTTGATGTCGTTGATTACTTTGGCTCCGCTCTGCTCAATCCTGATGTTAGATGCCGTCAAAACGCCTTTTACCAATTCAGCAATATCAAACCTTGTCACGTCGAGCTGCTCTCTTCCCGATTCCAGCTGATCAAGCGAAAGGAGCTGTCTTACGAGCCGATTCATTTTATTCGCCTCGTCAATAATGACGTCGCAGTAAAATTCCCTGTTTTCGGCGTCCTGAACCATATCCTTCAAGCCTTCAGCGTACCCCTGTATAAGGGCGATCGGCGTCTTTAATTCATGGGAAACATTAGACAAAAATTCCCTTCTTTTTTCGTCGATCTGAGTCTTGATCTTGATGTCCTGTTTTAGCTCAGCATTTGCCTTTTTCAATTCTTTGATGGAATTTTCAAGGTTAGCTGACATGATATTCATGTTTGAGCCAAGCTGCCCTATCTCATCCTCGCCGCCGCTTTGATATCTCGCTTCAAAATCGAGATTAGTCATCCTTCCTGAAAGCTCTATGAGTTCGCCTATAGGTTTTGTAAGTCTCTTAGTCAAAATACGGATCGTCATACCGCTTACTATCAGCATGACAAAGCCTACAGCTATATAAAACAAAAGAGAGATCTGAGCCGCTTCATAGATGTTTAACAGAGGATATCTCACGACATAGTACATGTTATTGTCCATAAAACTCAGGAGCTCTATATATTCTATATTCTCTTTTCTGTCCGTAAATTTTACTATCTGATAATTTTCGTTTTCAAAAAGAACCTTTATATTTTCAGTTTCTTTTTGAAGTATGATTCCAAAAAGCAGGCTTGAAAAATCCTCCGCGTCCGCCAGATTGCTCATCAATACGTTAAAACTGAAATCCGTGATGACAAAAGAGAGATTATTTTTCGCGCAGAAAGTCATAAACCTTTCGATATCATCATCCCCTGATACGGCTGACATCTCGTTGTAACTTTCAATAAGAATATTCTTTTTATTTTCTATATAAATATCATCTATAAAAATCCAGTGAAAAATTCCTATAACTATAAGTGTCGCGGCGATCAGAATCATAAACGACACATCGATCCGCCGCTTTAAAGATTTCTTTAACATTACTTAAGCCTCAAACTTATATCCCATACCCCAAACGGTTTTTATGCATTCGCCTTTCTTTCCCAGTTTGCTTCTCAGCTTCTTTACATGAGTGTCGATCGTTCTCGCGTCGCCGTAATAATCATAATTCCAGACATTGTTCAGGATATTTTCCCTTGATAAAGCTATGCCTTTATGATCTACAAAGTAATTCAAAAGTTCAAACTCTTTATAACTGAGTTCTATCGGTTTTCCGTCGATAGTAACTGTTCTCGCTGTTCTGTCGATGGAGATACCTGCCGTCTCTATTACTACGTTTTCCTCAGGAAGGGTTCTTCTAAGTATTGCTCCCACCCTTGCCACAAGGATTTTCGGACTGAAGGGTTTTGAAATATATTCGTCCACACCTATATTAAATCCAGTGAGTTCATCTTTTTCGGAGTCTTTGGCCGTAAGCATGATTATCGGCACTTTTGAATTGAGACGTATCTCCTTAGCCACCTGCCATCCATCCATTTTAGGCATCATCACGTCAAGGATGATAAGATCAATATTTTTATCAGCGTAAAATTTATCAAGAGCCTCCTCACCGTCGCATGCTTCAACGACGTCATAATTATTCATAACAAGGAAATCTTTTACAAGCTTTCTCATTCTGCTTTCATCATCTACGACAAGAATCTTTCTTTTTTCCATAGCCATATACCTCCAAGAAACAATTATACCATACCGCCCATACTTCAACCATAACTCATATTATAAACTGAATATATGTTTTTTCTATTAATAATGATGCAAAATTTCCTAAAACAATAGAACCGCTGCCGGTTAAAATACCGGAAACGGCTCTTAAATCATCTTTCATTATCCATTTCATCTTCTGTTTTTCGAAGTATGGCCTCTGTGTCATTTTCCCAAATGTCTATTCCGTCAGCCTTATAATATTTTATATCATCGATACCCCAGAAGATCTTCGCAATATCTTTTATATATCCGAAGGCATGATCATTTTCAGGAATGTAACCTCCGGCAGTCGTTATATAAACAAGTTTTTTCGCTTTACATAAAGTAAAATACGAACCGTTTTCAGATACATCGAAATTAACGCCCTGTGTGCAAACCAGTTCAATATAATCATGAAGCGCTGCAGGTATGCTGAAATTCCAAAACGGAGCGGCTATGACTATTTCGTCAGCCTTCGCGAACTGTTTCGCGATATCAAACATTTCGTCGCTGTACTTTGCGTTTGAAACTGCCTTATTGTATGTGATCAAAGTCTGACGGTTTAAAGCTTCAGGTTTTTTATCTCCAAGTTCTATAACTTCAATATCATCTTTATTTAACTTTGAAAGGTAATGCTTTGCCAGCCGCAGCGTCCTTGAACCTTCTCTAAAAGCCGAAGTTACGAATAAGATCATCTTCTACAGTTTCCCTCCATTCAAATTTAATCTCACCGTTTTCAATTGTAATTACTCCGAAACTTTTGTTTCTCACAGCGCCCGGATTGAAGAGTTTTACGCCGGCGATTTCCGTAAGTGTTTGTTCATGGGTGTGTCCGAAAAGAGCTACGCTGCATTTTTTTGAGAAAGCCTCTACCGCGAGTCTCTCAAGTCCCTGCTTTACATTTTGCACAAATCCATGGGTAATCAGAAAACGCACGCCTCCGATTTCGGCAGTAACAGTATCCTGCTTATCACTGAACAAATCGCAGTTGCCGTAAACTGAATATACATCTTTTACAATATCGCCATATGGAAAGATTCCGTTCCTTTC
>CASEDW010000159.1 GCA_949286775.1 uncultured Eubacteriales bacterium
CGAGATGACCGAAGCTCCGGCAGTTTGGTTAATCGGCATAACGATGCGGTTCATGTGTGTAGTTTTGAAAGTATAAATAAGAGTTAAGAGTGACGAATTTCCGTCGCTCTTTTTTTGTTGAAAATCTTATAAATAAAAAAATATTTATATTATGATAAAAAATATAAAAATAGTTATAAAAAATCGACCTTTTTGTAGTAAAATGAGGTATCATAGATATTAGAGACACATTGTAAATATTCTATGTTTCGAATGAGGCGGGTTATGCTCAGGGATTCAAAAAACTACATATATGACTATTTTTCAAAACAAAATATGGAAAAAATGCTTACGGCATTTCATAAAAGCACAGGATTAAGAGTGCAGCTTACAAATGCGGAGGGAGATGAGCTTTTTTCGGCAGGAGAACAGGCGCCTTTTTGCGTGGAATTTGAAAAGCGCATTCCTGTTTTGAACGCATGCAAGAAGCAGCATATGAACGCATGTATGCAGGCGATAAAATGGGGCGAGACATATGTCTTTAACTGCAAAGCCGGATTATGTCATATAGTATGCCCTATTTTATACAAAAATACTATCATGGGATCGGTGATAGCCGGACCGTTTCTTCTTGATGAACCGGATTCTGAGCTTTTAACTGATATTGAGAAAAAATATAAATTAAATACTGATTCGCTTGTAAAACTTTCTTCGGATTTATTTGAAATAGAAGAAGTTCCTCCGGAAATGGCAGAGCAGTACAGCCGATTGCTGTATTATCTGATAAGCAGCTTCAGTTATGACAGCCGCGTAATATTGCTATACAATAAAAGCAAAGCATATCAGCAGGCTCAAATAGGCGAAACTATACAGCAGTTTAAAACAGGCGGAGTCACGGAAAATATAGATTACGATTACGCGAAAGAAAAGAAATTTATAAGTACTGTCAGGGAAGGGGATATAACAGAGGCAAAGAAACAGTTAAATGAGCTTCTTGCTCATATTCTGTTGTTTGAAAATCACGATCTCGACAGGATCAGGATTAGACTTGGAGAATTGTATACTGTAATTTCGCGAGCGGCAATAAACAGGGGAGCTGATATTAACAGCATTTTGGAGATTAACTGCAAAGCTGTCGATGATTTATACAGGACGAGATCCTTTGAAGATATGTTTCAGGATATGCAGGAAAATCTTGAATCATATATTTCTGATACATATTTCATTAATAAGAAAGAAAATCAGGGAATAAAGAGAGCGGTTGAGTACATTACTCAGAATTATGGGGAAGACATTTCTCTTGAAGATGTGGCTGAGCATATTAAGATAAATCCCTCATATCTGTGTGTTCTTTTTAAGAAAAATATAGGAATGACATTTTCTCAGTTTCTTAATAAGGTAAGGATAGATAAGGCGAAGCAGCTTCTTGAAAATACGGAATACTCCGTTATGGAAATAGCGGTCGCGTGCGGATTCAGCGACCAGAGTTATTTTACGAAGGTATTTAAGAAGTATACGGGCGTTACGCCGAAAAAATACAGGTAATGAATTATTAAGAAATAAAGATACTAAAAATAATAACGAGCGCGGAATGATAACGAAAAATATCATCGAGGCGCTCGTTTGTTTTTTATTTGCATATTTCTTCAGAATCGAGAATGACGGTAAAAGGTCCGTCGTTCAGCAGTTCTATCTTCATGTCGGCGCCGAAAATGCCGCGCTGCACATCCGGAACGTATTTTCCGGCTTCTTCAATCAGATGGTCATACATTGGAGACGCCATGTCCGGCTTTCCGGCTCTTATAAAGCTTGGACGATTTCCTTTCTTGCAGTCAGCGTAAAGAGTAAACTGAGATATCAGCATCAGCTGTCCGTTGACGTCGGCAAGAGAAAGATTTGTTTTGCCTTCTGAGTCTTCAAAAATACGAAGACCGCAGAGTTTTTTGATCATTTTATCGGCAATTTCATTTGTGTCGGTATCCGCGATGCCGCAGAGCACCAGAAGACCGTCATTGATCTTGCCATGCACTTCATTTTCTATTGTTACTTCGGCGTGTTTCACTCTTTGAATTACAAATCTCATAATTAATTTCCTCATCTTTTAAAAGTCGATAAGCTGTATTATAAGATGAAACCCGCGTTTCAACAACTGTTAATTATGATTCCTGTGTTATTGGAATCAGGTTTACTGATTCAATTATAGATTTTCCTTCATCTGAATAAACAAAATCAAAGAAATCCTGCACAAGTTCGTTCTGCTCGCTTATTTCACCCATAGTAGCCATTACCATGGTTTTAGTTAAGCTGTATGATCCGTCCTGAATAGTTTCAAGAGAAGGTTTTACGTCATCAACTGCGACGGCGACAACTGTGTCGTTGACTATAGCTGATGAGCAGTATCCGATAGCGCCCTCTGTTTCGCCTACTTTAATCAGGACAGGGCCTGAACCGCTGAGTTCGCTGGAGTATTCGCATTTATCTACTATATTTAAAATCTCTTCAAACGGATCCCATTTTCCTGAACCGGCTTCAAGACCCAGTGTGATTATAGGAATTTCA
>CASEDW010000160.1 GCA_949286775.1 uncultured Eubacteriales bacterium
CGAACTTGATCTGTCATACAAAGATGGAAATATTGTTTTAAATGATTACCGCGAAATTTAAGAGCCTGGAGAGATAATATGTTTTACCATATGACGGCGTTTCTAATCGGATTTATTCTTGATCTTATCATAGGCGATCCCCACAGTATGCCTCATCCGATCAGACTGATAGGAAACATGATCGCTTTTTTTGAAAAAAAACTAAATACCGATCCGAAGAGCGAGAAAGCGTTCAAAAGAGGCTTGCTGCTTGTATTGCTTGTAACTGTGATAACAACTGCAGCCGCTTTTGCGGTAATTGCGGGAGCGTATCTTTTAAATGTGATTTTCGGCGTTATCGTGGAAGCTGTTTTGACATATTATATCTTCGCGGCGCGTTCGCTTTGCGATGAAAGCATGAAGGTATGCCATGCTCTTGAAAACGGAGACGTCGAAGGGGCGCGCAGAGCAGTATCTATGATAGTAGGGCGAGATACAAATGTGCTTGATGATATCGGAATCGCGAAAGCGGCGATCGAAACAGTCGCCGAAAATACATCTGACGGTGTGATCGCGCCGCTCATTTATACTGCCATAGGAGGACCTGTCATCGGATTTTTGTATAAATCTATAAATACGATGGATTCGATGATCGGATATAAAAACGACAGATATATGCGTTTTGGCACTGCTGCAGCGAAACTTGATGATATAGTCAATTTTATACCTTCAAGAATAAGCGCGTGGATGATGATCTTCGCTTCTTTTTTTATGGGAAAAGGATACAGAACAAAGGACGCCGTAAGAATTTTTAAGAGGGACAGATTTAATCACGCGAGCCCTAATTCGGCACAGACTGAAAGCGTCGCCGCGGGAGCCCTTGGAATACAGCTTGCCGGAGACGCGGTGTATTTTGGAGTTCTTTACAAAAAGAAATTTATAGGCGACGCGCTGAAAAAAGTTGAATATAATGACATCAGAAAGATAAACAGGCTTATGATACTGACCGCCGTACTGAGCGCGGCGGCAGCTGGTTTTATAATGTTTATAATCGTGCTGTTTTAAGCAGTCTTAGGTTTTAAGCAGATTTGGGTATCAAACAGACTTGAGTATCAGGCAGATTTTGGAGGAAAATATGGCTCATGGAGGAGACCGTTACAGAAACAGAGTCGAACTCGACTTTTCAGTAAATCTGAATCCTTTGGGTGTACATGCAAAAATTAAAAAAAGCATAATTGATAATATAGATAAACTTGAATACTATCCCGACGGCGAGATTCAGGAGCTGGGAGAAAAACTTTCGGAGCATATCAATGTAAAAAAAGAAGATATCATATTCGGCAATGGGGCTTCGGAACTTATTATGGCTGTAATAAACGCTGTCAAACCGAAAAAGATACTCTTGCCAGTGCCTTCGTTTAAGGGATATGAAAAGGCGATAGAAGCGTCAGGCGGCGGGATCGTTGAATATGAAATGAACTGTGAGTTTGAGATCACCGAAGATATAATAGAAAAGATAACAGATGAGATCGGTATTTTATTTCTGACAAATCCGAACAATCCAACAGGAAAATATATCAGAAATGAATTGCTGGAAAAGATAATTAACAGATGTGAGGAAACGCATACGGCGGTTGTGCTCGACGAATGTTTTATGGAACTGAGCGATAAGCCTGAAAAAAACTCATTTTTGAACAGATATGAAAAATACCCCCATCTTTGTATACTGAGGGCTTTTACGAAGAGTTTTGCCATTCCGGGAGTGAGGCTTGGTTATCTCGTATGTTCAGGCAAAGCGCTGATCGAGCCGGTGAAAAAAATGCTGCCCGAATGGAATATCTCTGTTCCGGCGCAGGTATCGGGAATCGCGGCAATCGATCTTTTAAACGACGATCCGTATCTGGAAAACGCGAGAAAACTGATAAAAGATCAGAGGACTTATCTTGAACAGGAATTAACCGGTATGGGTTTTGAAGTGATACCTTCAGATACGTGCTTTTTGCTGATAAAATATCCGGATTCCAAAATAGATTTTTACGGGGAACTTTTAAAAAGAGGAATCATGATAAGAGATTGCTCTGATTATAGAAATCTTGAAGACGGATATTTCAGGATAGCAGTTAAAACAGAAAAAGAAAACAAGGGAATTATATCCGAAATACAGGATATAATAAAAGGATACGTATGAAAAATATAGAATTTGTCAGACCCGAAGAAATAGAGAAAAGAAGTTTTGAAATAATACAGAAAGAACTGGATGAAAAGGGAATAGTCCTTCCAAAAGATCAGGCGATGATAACTAAGAGGGCTATCCACACAAGCGCCGATTTTGATTACGCGAAGACTCTCACATATTCGGAAAATGCCGTAAATATTTTAAAAGAACTGATAAAAAACGGTGCGGATATAGTAACAGACACAAATATGGCGCTTACCGGGATCAATAAAAAAGTCCTCGCGTCATTTGGAGGCGAAGCGCACTGTTTTATGGCCGATCCCGATATAGCATCCGAGGCGAAAAAAAGAGGCGTAACAAGAGCTTCCGTCAGTATGGAGCACGCATCCATGATAGACAAGCCTGTGATATTCGCTGTAGGAAATGCGCCTACGGCTCTTATCAGTATTTATGAGCTTATGACAAGAACAGACTGGAAACCTGCGTTTGTAATAGGAGTTCCGGTGGGCTTTGTAAATGTTGAAGCTTCAAAGGAACTGTTCATAGCCTCCGATGTACCATGTATAATTAACAGAGGACGTAAAGGCGGAAGCAACGTGGCTGCGGCCATATGCAACGCCGTATTATATGAACTTGGAAAAGAACGCTTATGAGACATGGTTTTACAACCGGCAGCTGCGCGGCGGCAGCTGCGAAAGCGGCCGCGTATATGCTTTTATTTGGAACGGAAAAAAACAGTATTTCAATCATGACGCCGAAGGGGATATTGTATGAGACGCGTATCACAGGTATAAAACGCGGAGAAGATAAGGTTTCATGCGCCGTCATTAAAGACGGAGGAGACGATCCTGACGTTACCACAGGCGCTCATGTATTTGCCGAGGTTTCGATATTGGAAATAGCGGAAGAGCCGGCAGTCAAAAATGAGTCTGATATAGAAGTGGTCATAGACGGGGGAGTCGGAGTCGGAAGAGTGACAAAACCCGGCCTTGATCAGCCTGTGGGAAACGCTGCGATTAACCGTGTGCCCCGCGAAATGATAGCAAAAGAAGTAACGGAAGTCTGCCTTAAGGCTGATTTTCACGGAAGATTGAGCGTTGTTATAAGCATTCCCGATGGAGAAAAGCTGGCCAAAGACACTTTTAATCCGAGACTCGGGATAGAAGGCGGTTTATCCGTTATCGGAACGAGCGGCGTAGTGGAGCCCATGAGCATTCAGGCCATTATCGATACGATAAGAGTCGAACTTAAGCAGCAAAAGGCTCTGGGAAAAACATGCGCCGCGGTAGCGCCCGGAAATTACGGACGCGATTATCTTAAAAAAGTATACGGATATGATATAGATAAATGCGTAAAGTGCAGCAATTACATAGGCGTTACTATCGATATGGCCGTTGAAATGGGATTTGAGAGCATACTTTTGGCGGGAAATATAGGAAAACTCGTTAAAGTTGCCGGAGGCATTATGAATACCCATTCAAAAGAAGGCGACTGCAGAATGGAGATAATGGCGGCAGCTGCCCTGGCAAACGGCGTATCGCCGGATACCTGCAGAAAGATCCTCGACTGCGTGATGACCGATGAGGCAATCCGACTGATAGATGAGGAAAACAAAAAAGACGCGGTGATGGATTATCTTATGGAAAAGATAATGTTTTATCTTAAGAAACGGGCAGGAAGAG
>CASEDW010000161.1 GCA_949286775.1 uncultured Eubacteriales bacterium
ATGTTTACATGACAGCGTTGAAACCCTTGAAAACATGAGAAGAACCATTTTTTACAAAGAAACAGGAGGAAACACAAATGACTTATCTGGGTGAAAACATCAAAAAATTAGGTTTCGGACTTATGCGTCTTCCGCAGAAAGACGGCGTGATCGATATAGAGCAGACAAAGCAGATGGTAGATATGTTTTTGAAAGCCGGATTCACATATTTTGATACGGCTTGGGCGTATGAGGGAAGCGAGGAAGCGATACGCCAAGCGCTTGTAGAGAGATATCCAAGAGAGTCTTATCAGCTGGCGACTAAAAATGCCGCATGGATCAACTGCAAAACTAAAGAAGAAGCTACGGCACAGCTTCAGGTATCGCTGGAACGAACCAAAGCAAAATATTTTGATTTTTATCTGCTGCACAATCTTGGTGAACACAGGACAAAATATTTTGACGATTACGATATGTGGAGCTGGGTTCAGGAACAGAAAAAAGCCGGTCTTGTGAAACACGTCGGATTTTCATTTCATTCGACGCCGGAAGAACTGGAGGAGATTTTAAAGGCTCATCCGGAAATGGAATTTGTTCAGCTTCAGATTAATTATGCCGACTGGGAAAATCCGGCTGTTCAGTCACGCGCGTGCTATGAGGTGGCGCGAAAATACGGAAAGCCTGTAGTGATCATGGAACCGGTAAAAGGAGGAATGCTCGCTACTCCTCCCGAGGCTGTCGATAAAATCTTAAAAGAAGCAGAACCTGACGCCTCAGCGGCTTCGTGGGCTGTACGCTTTGCTGCGGATTTAGAGGGTATCATCACAGTGCTTTCGGGAATGAGCAACGTAGAGCAGATGCAGGATAATCTTTCTTATATGAAGGATTTCGAAGGACTTACAAAAAGCGAGAGGGAGACATTAGCAAAAGCCCAGAAGACTTTAAATGAAATCCCGCTTATCCCCTGTACTACATGCAATTACTGCGCGAAAGTTTGTCCGATGGAAATAGGCATTTCAGGCTCTTTTACAGCGATGAACTATCTGACGCTTTACGGCTCAAAAGAAATGGCGGCAAATCAGGAGAACTGGCTTGTTTCCGGTCACGGAAAGAAACGCGCGAATGAATGTATCAAGTGTGGAAAATGCGAGGAAGTCTGCCCGCAGCACATAAAAATACGTGACGAGCTTGAAAAGGTGAGCGGCGTTTTCTGCGCATAATACTGAGATTTTAAAGAAAAGCAAACGAGGATCATGCCTATGAAAAAGAATTTCATTCTTGACACAAACGTTTTAATACACTGTCCCGACGCCATCATGAGATTTGAGGACAACAATATATTTATCTGCGGCACTGTCATCGAAGAGCTGGACAATCATAAAAAGGATTCAGGCGAGCGCGGATACAATGTGAGACATTGCCTTAAGAATATAAAAGAGATGATCATGTACTCCGACGACGTAAATAAGATTGAACTGCCAAACGGCGGGACTCTGTTTTTGACATATAATCCTGTAAGCAAGGTAAAAACGGATTTTGTCAACGAAAACAATGATAACAAGATATTGAGTTATACATTGTCGCTGATGGCGGACGCGTCGCTCATTGACAATGATCTGCCGGAAACTACTATTCTTGTTACGAACGACGTGGGAATGATGATCAAAGCTATCAGGCTGGGAATTCCGACGCAGGAATACAAAAACGACAGACTGGCGGATATATCGCAGATATATACAGGAAGAGAGATAATAAATGTATCTGATGACGAGATATCTGAATTCTTTAAAAAGCGGGAAATGAAAACAGATGAAGAGTTTACCGAAAACCAGTTCATAAGAATCGTATCCTACACAGGAAGTTCGGCTCTTGGAAAATATAAAAACAAAATGATAGTGGAACTGGAGCATCTGAAAGACCAGCCCTGTGATCTGACGGCGCGAAACGAAGGACAGAGATTTTTGCAGGAATCTCTGATGACTGATTATAACGATATTCCATTGACGATATGCAACGGACCGGCAGGAACGGGAAAAACGCTGTTTGCCCTTGCGTGCGGTCTGCAGCAGGTTATGGAGGAGCACAGATATAAAAGAGTTCTGATCTGCCGGCCGAACATTATGATGGAAGAAGAGATCGGATTTTTACCGGGAAGCGAAGCCGACAAGATATTCCCGCTGTTAAGGGGCGTCATGGACAATCTGGAGGTTATATTTAAAGATAAAGACGATACCCCGGCGATGATAAAGGACAAGATCGAAGAACTGTTTGACAGAGGATATATAAAAGCCGAGGCGATAGGATATCTAAGGGGACGAAGCATAACGGATACTTTTATCATTATCGATGAGGCTCAGAATACGACGCCGACACAGATTTTGTCGATAATAACTAGAGCCGGAGAAAGATCGAAGATCGTAGTATTGGGAGACATAAATCAGATAGATAATCCGAGACTTGATAAGGGAAATAACGGTCTGACTTTCGCGATCGAACATATGAAAGGAAGCAGATTGTGCGAGATCACTTCGTTTTCTGAAAATGAGTGCACGCGTTCGGCGCTTGCAAAAGAAGCTTCTGATAAATTAAGACTCTAAAGCATGCTCTGAAAAAATGCGAAAATTCTGAAAAGATAAAAGAAACCCGGACGGGAAATTGTCAAAGTAAAGACATTTCCCGTCCGGGTTTTTGCGCGATACACCCAGCAAGCAGCCGCCGTGCTTGCACGAGCGGATATTTGCTGGGTAACGGTCATCGAGTGGCAATGCCAC
>CASEDW010000162.1 GCA_949286775.1 uncultured Eubacteriales bacterium
AACATTTTTTTATATTCTTCAGTGAAATCTATAGTCGCGAAATAGTCTTTCGCCGTTTCAGCTCTTCTTATAAGTTTGAAGCTGCCGTCTTCCTTAAGAAGAACCTCCGCGCTTCTGAGCTTTCCGTTGTAATTATATCCCATCGAATGACCGTGAGCGCCAGTATCATGTATAAAAAGGATATCTCCCATATCTATTTTCGGAAGCATCCTGTCAACAGCGAACTTGTCGCAGTTTTCGCAGAGCGAACCGGTTATATCATATTTGTGATCGCATTTCGCATCCTCTTTTCCAAGAACAGTTATATGATGATAAGCTCCGTATATGGCCGGTCTCATGAGGTTTGCGGCGCAGGCGTCGACTCCGATATATTCCTTATATATATGTTTCTCATGAATCGCCGTCGTGATAAGCGCTCCATAAGGTCCCATCATAAAACGTCCCATCTCAGTATAGATGCTCACATCTCCCATTCCTGCCGGAACAAGAACTTCTTCGAAAGCTTTTCTGACGCCTTCGCCGATTACTTTTATATCGTTCGGCTCCTGATCAGGTCTATAGGGAATTCCGACTCCGCCCGAAAGGTTGATAAATGTGATATTAGCTCCGGTGTCCTCTTTGAGTTTTACCGCCAGTTCAAAGAGCGTTTTCGCCAGAAGCGGATAATATTCATTTGTCACTGTATTTGAGCACAAAAACGCGTGAATACCGAATTCTTCAGCTCCTTTTGATTTTAATATTTTGAATGCGTCGAAAAGCTGCTCCGTCGTCATGCCGTATTTAGCGTCGCCAGGATTGTCCATAATATCATTTGTAATCTTAAATGTTCCGCCCGGATTATAGCGGCAGCTTATCTTTTTCGGAATGTAGCCGAGAGCTTCCTCAAGGAAGTCGATATGCGTAATATCGTCAAGGTTGATAATTCCGCCGATTTCAGCGCATTTGACGTACTCTTCCGCCGGAGTTACATTTGACGAAAACATAATATCGTCGCCTTTAAATCCCATAGCCTCAGAAAGCATAAGCTCTGTCATTGACGAACAGTCGCATCCACAGCCGTATTCGCCGAGTATTTTTATAAGAGTCGGATTCGGATTCGCTTTAACAGCGAAATATTCTTTAAATCCCGGATTCCATGAGAACGCTTCCTTTACGGCTTCAGCATTTGCGCGGATTCCCTTTTCATCATAGAGATGGAAAGGCGTAGGAATCGCCTTGATAATTTCCTGCGCTTTTTCTTTTGTTACAAATGGTTTTTTCATAATAAATATCCTCTTTCAATAAGTAATTTTTTATGTTTTATGTACATGGGTAAAAAGATGATCCTGGCAATATTCATAGTTGCCGTTGCACTTTGAACAAAATCTGAACTCAAGATTCGGATCATCCAGTTCAGTCCGTCCGCAGATGCAGCACTTATGATGCGCGCCGTTGTTTCCATATATATTGTTTCTCTGCGCCTGTCCTCTTGACATGGCCTTCTGAAATTCTCTCTGGCGTTTTCTATCCTGGAAGTTTCTCCTTGCCTGTCCGAACTGATATTTTCTCGTCATCACGAAGAAAACGATCGTCGCCGCGAGCGAACATATGATAGGCACTATTACAAGCAGTGCGTTTATAAATCCCATAGTTATGACGCTGTTGATTATCTCATACGCAAGGTAAGCCACATCCACAAGGGCGAGCCATTTTATCTTGATCGGAATGATAAAAAACAAAAGCATCTGTTGTTCCGGAAATGTCATCGCAAATCCAAGGAATATCGACAAACTTACATAATATGTAGAGAAAAGCTGTCCTATAACATATCCGTTTGTCGCAGAAACGAAAGCGTTTCCGGGAACAGCGAATATAAAATAAAGAACAAACGAGCCTATGAGAGTCATTATCAGTCCGCCGAATATGTAGACGTTATACAGGAAATCTCCCCAGACTCTTTCCAGCAGAGTTCCGAGCTGATAATAACAGATAAGCATGATGATCGTAAAAACATCAAAAGATGACGGCGGGATTAGCACCCACGAAACTATACGCCATATCTGTCCATGCAGTATAGCGTCAGGATTAAGTCCTATCGCCTCACGTATTGGCGCGCCCGTACCGTATTCTATCATCATCAGCACATAACCTATGACATAAGTCAAAATAATATATTTAGTCAGGTTTCTTATAGAATACTTTCCTATCTTTTTTTCAAGTTTTTGTAAAAAACTCATTTTGTACCGCCTTTATGTATAAATTTGGAATTGATTATACACTTATAGCACCTATTAATCAAGTATTCCCCTTTTTACTCTTTCCATATGGGCGGCAAATCTCGGATTTCTCTTTGCTCTCGTCCTGTTGTTAAAGAATATAATCGACATCACAAGGGATATAAGCATTATCACAACGCTTATCATAAACATCTCGTTATATCCGCCCCTTACATCCGAAGCGTTCTCAAGAATAATTCCGAATACGCCGGAAGCAGCGAACATTCCGATATCCATCATGAAATTGAAAGCCGCGTTTGCCTGTCCGCCGCGATCCTCCGGCGAATCGACAACAGCGACAGTATTAAGACCGGGATAAACGGCCGAATTTCCTATGCCGAACAGCGCACCCGAAAGCAAAAACAGCGGATAATTGTTTTCGGCAAAAAAAGCAAGGATAAGCACGCATCCTATCATACACAGATGTCCCGGAACGAGCAGAATCATCGCTCCGCGTCTGTCGGCGATCTTTGCCACGAAAAATCTGATCACGAACATCGCCGCTGCCGCAAAAACATAAAACATGCTGATCTGAGTTCCCGACAGTTTAAGGATTTCCTGAGAATATATAGTTAGAAATACAACGACGCAGGCATATCCGGCGATAAATATCGTAAAATTGACGCTCGGCAAAATAGCCGCCTTTTCTATAAGTTTCCAGATACCTTTATATCTTCCGTCATCCTCACGCGCTTCCGTTACCGGCTTTTGTGTCTCATACTCTCCTGATGCGCGGCGTTTCTTTTCATAGTCGATGCCGGTACACGATACTGTTCCCGCAAGATAAAATACGGCGCACACTCCAAACATCAAAAGATAGTTGTTGTCATTGCCTACAAGCGCAAGACCAAGCATCGGTCCAAAGGCATAGCTCAAAGTCTGAGAAAGTCCGTATATTCCCATTCCGTAATTCATTCTGTCGTGAGGCACTACGTCGGCGACTATAAC
>CASEDW010000163.1 GCA_949286775.1 uncultured Eubacteriales bacterium
GGTTAAACCATGGAAGAAGCTTTGATCAAAAGGATACTCCCTCACAGTGTCGAAGCTGAGCAGTCGGTGATAAGCTCGATGCTGATGGGCCAGGAAGCCATAGAGGTTGCGTCGGAAATATTGACGGGAGCGGATTTTTATCAGCATCAGTACGGACTGGTATTTGAGGCTATAGTTGAACTGTACAATGAGGGCAAGGCGGTGGATCTTGTCACTTTGCAGAATCAGCTGCGCCAGAAAAATGTGCCGCCGGAAATTTCTGATATGGAATTTATAAGAGATCTCTTGAAAGTGCAGTCAACGTCTGTAAATGTGAAAGATTACGCTACGATCGTAAGCGAAAAAGCGCTTTTAAGAAAACTCATAAAGGCTACCGAAGAAGTGGAGAACGCGTGCTATCTGAACAACGGCTCCGTTGAAGAGCTGCTGGATGAATCGGAAAGAAAGCTCTTTAAGCTGTTTCAGCAGAAAAATTCGGCTGAGTTTACGCCGATCAAAGATATTGTACTCGATACCCTTGGAACGATCGAAGAAGCTTCAAAGACAAAGGGCGGAATAACAGGTATTCCGACGGGATTTACTGATCTCGACTATAAAATGTCAGGTTTGCAGAATTCTGATCTGATCATATTCGCCGCAAGACCGGCGATGGGAAAAACTTCTTTCGTACTCAATATAGCCGAACATATGGCGATCAAAGAAAAAAAGTCAGTTGCGATCTTTTCTCTTGAGATGTCGAAGCAGCAGCTTGTAAACAGACTTTTCGCCATGAGGGCGCAGATAGATTCGATGACGCTTCGAAACGGAACGCTTAAAGAAGACGAATGGGAAAGACTGATAGAGGCGGCTTCCGTGATAGGAGAATCAAAACTTTTGATAGATGATACTCCCAGTATTACAGTGCGGGAACTCAGATCGAAATGCAGAAAATATCAGCTCGAACACGGACTTGACGTGGTAATGATCGACTACCTTCAGCTCATGCAGGGAGGCGGAAGAAGCTCTGACTCAAGGCAGCAGGAGATATCGGATATATCGAGATCTTTAAAAGTACTCGCGAGGGAGCTCAATGTGCCTGTAATCGCGCTTTCGCAGCTGAGCCGAGCTGTAGAAAGCAGAACGGATCACAGACCGGTACTTTCTGATTTGCGAGAGTCGGGAGCGATAGAGCAGGACGCGGATATCGTAATGTTCCTTTACCGAGACGAAGTATATCATAAGGATACTGACTTAAAGGGCATCGGCGAAGTAATAATCGCTAAACAGCGCCACGGCCCGATCGGAACAGTGCAGCTCGCGTGGCTGGGCGATTACACGAAGTTCGCAAACCTCGAAAAATAAAAAAAGAACCATCACCGATGGTTCTTTTTTTATTCATTCATTTAATTAAGCCTCTGAAATTGCTCCTACAGGACATGATCCTTCGCAAGCACCGCAGTCGATGCAAGAATCAGCGTCGATAACATATTTTGTATCGCCAGCTTCGATAGCACCTACAGGGCAATCGCCTGCACATGTTCCGCAAGATACGCAATCATCTGAAATTACACGTGGCATAGTTAAGTTCCTCCTTGTAGAATAATCATGATTATAAGGGGCTCTTCTTGAACCCTTTAAGGTATTTTAATACATTTAATATCCGAATACAAGCACTAAAAGGAATATTTGAAAATATTACAAAGTATAGTATAATAGGCAAATGAATATTTCACGGGTAAAAGAACAGGTTAATATAATAGAAGAAACTCCTGATTTTCTGGTGGTTTACAAGCCGGCAGGCCTTGCCGTAGAGAGCAGATCGCTTACAGAACCGGATCTTGAGCACTACCTTAAGAATCGCAATAAAAAAGAAAATTATCTCGCGATCATAAACAGGATAGATCAGACGGTGGAAGGCCTTGTGCTCTTCGCTAAAACTAAAAGTGCGGCATCATGTCTTTCAGCGCAGTTAAATGACCATACTATAAAAAAGGTATACCTTGCCGTGACAGACGGCGTTCCACCTGAAAAGGAGATGAAACTGGAAGATTATCTTTTAAGAGACGGAAAAACAAATACGTCGAGGATCGTGCAAAAAGGAACTCCGAACGCGAAGCTGGCCAGCTTAAATCTTAAATGTCTCGCGACGGCAGGAAAAAGAAGTCTTCTTGAAATAGAGCTTCATACCGGAAGACATCATCAGATAAGAGTGCAGCTTTCAGGCGCGGGCTTTCCGATAACCGGCGACAGAAAGTACAATAAAAATATAAGTGAATATCGTTTTCCGGGACTTTGCTCTTACAAACTTGAATTTAAAGATCCGCGAAGCAAAAATAAGCTTAGCTTTAAAGCAATGCCAAAAGGCCGGGCATTTGAAGAATTTATGGAGTTTATCGAAACATGAAAAAAATCATAATCAGAATAGCCATACTGTTTGGAGTATTCCTTGCGAGTCTTGTGACGTTTATGTTTTTGCTGAATCACAGGCAGGTGGAAAGCGCCGCAAATATGGCGCAGCCAAAGCTGCCGCTTTTATATATGAAGCAGGCTGACGTGACCACAAACAGGATGTACGGATACAGGCAGGACGTCAATGAATTTACGATGAGAGAGTCGCTGACGCTGCTTCCGGTGGACAGAAATCTTTCAATAGAGATACAGCCCTATGAAAATGAGATAAAATCGATAACTTATCAGGTGACGTCCCTTGAAGACGGTTCTGTCATTGAAAATGGAAATATAAAAGTCGTAAGCAACACGGACGGAAACATGACTGCCGATTTTCATATTGAAAATCCGATTGCCATGGGCCAGGAATATATGCTCAAGTTTACGGTTGATATAAATGAGCAAAATGACATTAATTATTATACGAGGATAGTTCAGAGAACAGGCCAGAATTTAAGCTGGTACTTAAGCTATGCGGACGCGTTTTATCAAAATTGTCTGAGCGGCAACATGACAGACGAGATGATATCGCAGCTTGAGACGGAAAGTTCCTCGGTAAACAGCAGCCTGCATTTTGTTACGCTTAAATCAGACAAAGAGCAGATAGCATGGGGAGAGCTTTCGCCGACTCTTGAAAAGAGAGCCGTTCCTACGATACTCGAGATCAATGAAACGACGGTAAGCCTTAAACTTGCCTATATAATTTCGGCTGAAAATGAAGAAGGCGGCAAAGAGTACTATACGGTATCGGAATTTTATCGAATGAGAAAAGCCCAGGATCAGGTCGTGCTTCTTGATTTCGAAAGAACGGTAACTCAGTTTTTCAACGGAAATCTTCCGGTGCAGACAGAGGATGGACTTAATCTTGGAATCACAAGCAAAGACGTTGATTTTGTAACAAACGATGAAGCCGACATCGCGGCGTTTGTACAGGCGGGAGAGCTTTGGCTGTATAACCGCTCATTAAATAAAGTCACAAGGATATTCAGCTACGCAGGCGACAACCACTTGGACGACAGGACAAATAATCTGTCATACAATATTTCCGTTTCGTCAGTAGCTGAAAACGGCGACACGTCGTTTATAGTTTACGGATACAGGACGGCGGGCGCAAGAGAAGGAACAGTCGGAATAAGCGTTTACAAGTATTATGCCGGCGACAATACGACAAAAGAGGAACTGTTCATACCGATAAGGGACGCATACCAGTTCGCCGATCAGGGACTGTCGCGCCTTAGTTTTGTCAACAGCAAAGACAGCTGCTTCATGTACTATGACAATACGATTTATTCGATAAGGCTTGAAGACAGAGACGTAAGCATACTTCAGGATGAACTTGACTGGCAGACCGTTTCGGTGTCAAATTCCCAGATGCTTGTTGCGTGGAATGACGGAGAAAACAATCAGCTGTCCACGGAAATAAACGAACTCAATCTCGAAACGGGTGAGACTGTTACCATAGAAGCTCCGCAGGGCGATTATATTAAAGCCCTCGGATATATGGGAGAGGACATAATTTACGGACTCGCCCATTCAGCCGACTGTTATACGGACATCACGGGGAACGCTGTATTTCCTATGTACAGGATCTGCATAAAAACTCCGGAGGGAGAGATCGCAGAAGAATACAATATAGAAAATACTTACGTTACAGACATCTCGGTAGAAGCTAACCTGATTATTTTAAAACGCGTTTCAAATGCCGACGGAAGGATGAAACAGATAGGCGACGATCAGCTTATACATTACGCTCCGCAGCAGACAAAAGCGGCTGATATGTCTCTTACTGTAACTGAAAGACAGGGAACCCAGGTGCATCTGACATTTGCCGCGTGGGGAGAGAACTCAAATCTCCTGTCGCTGAATACGAGATACCCTTCCGAATCAGATGAAAATATTCTGAATATAGAAGAGATGAATTACGGCAGAGATTATTATTTCGTATATGCGAAAGGCGAATTATACGCGTTGTATACCCAGATAAACAGAGCGATACAGGCCGCGGATAACTCTGTGGGAGTAGTTTTAAATGGCAGACAGCAGTATCTTTGGGAAAGAGGAAATACTGCGACAACGGCGATGATAGACACAGCCCAGATACCGCAGGGACTTTTAAGCGCGCCTATCGAAGAAGAAGCTGTTGCGCAGGCGCTGCCGGAGGGTTATAATGTATGGAATCTGAGCGGATGTTCGCTCGATTCGATTCAGTATCAGATCAGCAACGGCTATTGCGTCATAGGACAGTGGTCTGATACGGAAAACAAACTTATCGTCGGATATGACCAGTTTAATATCTGGCTTTACGATAGCGCGACCGGGGAAGCGTATGCCGTAGCGTTTGAAGACGCCGAGGCGGCGTTCGGTTCATGCGGAAATATGTTCATAAGTTATCATGAGAGTTAGAAAAGGGGAGGATTATGGAAAAATTAATTACAGTAAAAGAACTTTACAAAGACAGTGAGAAATATATAGACAAAGATATCGCTGTCGGCGGATGGGTAAGAAGCGTAAGAGATTCAAAAACATTCGGATTTATCGTTCTTCACGACGGAACAGCATTTAACACGCTTCAGATAGTATACGGCGACGCTCTTGAAAACTTTAAAGAGATATCATCTTTAAATGTCGGCGCTTCGATCATCGTCAGGGGAACTCTTGTGGCGACCCCGCAGGCAAAACAGCCTTTTGAAATACAGGCTAAGGAGATTACGATAGAAGGACTGTCAACTCCTGATTACCCTATCCAGAAGAAAAGACAGACTCTTGAGTATTTGAGAGATTATCTTCATCTTCGTCCGAGAACAAATACATTCCAGGCCGTATTCCGCGTAAGATCTGTTACGGCGTATCTCATTCATCAGTTCTTCCAGGAGAGAGGTTTTGTATATGTTCATACGCCTATCCTTACGGGAAGCGACTGTGAAGGCGCAGGAGAAATGTTCCAGGTTACGACTATGGATTTAAACAATGTGCCGAAGACAGAGGACGGCGCCGTAGATTATTCAAAGGATTTCTATGGAAAACCTGTAAACCTTACGGTATCCGGACAGCTCAACGTTGAAGCATATGCCCAGGCATTTAGAAGCGTATATACATTCGGACCTACATTCCGTGCTGAAAACTCCAACACGACACGTCATGCGGCTGAGTTCTGGATGATCGAGCCTGAGATCTCATTTGCCGATCTTGAGGATGATATGGAGCTTGCTGAAGCGATGCTTAAATATGTTATCGGTGGAGTCCTTGAACGCTGTCCTGAAGAGATGAACTTCTTTAACAGCTTTATCGATAAAGGACTTATCGACAGACTTAAGAATGTAGTCGAATCTGAATTCGGACGCATAACATATACTGAAGCTATCGAGATTCTTGAGAAGAACAACGACAACTTTGAGTACAAAGTAAAATGGGGCGACGATCTTCAGACTGAGCATGAGAGATACCTTACGGAGCAGGTGTTCAAACGCCCTGTATTCGTAACTGATTATCCGAAGGAGATCAAAGCCTTCTATATGAAACAGAACCCTGACGGAAAGACTGTCGCTGCCGTTGACTGCCTCGTGCCGGGAATCGGCGAGATCATCGGCGGAAGCCAGCGAGAGGACGATCTTGAGAAGCTTAAAACACGTATGGCCGAGATGGGACTTAAGGAAGAAGACTACGGCTTCTATACAGACCTCAGAAAATACGGTACGACGCGTCATGCGGGCTTCGGACTCGGATTTGAAAGATGCATCATGTATCTTACGGGAATGAAAAACATCAGAGACGTACTTCCGTTCCCGAGAACAGTAGGCAACTGCCAGTTATAATTTTAAATAAAAAATACTGCGGCAAGTTCAAAACTTGCCGCAGTATTTTTGGTTTATGGAAAAGTTTGATTTGTTTGAAAAACAGTTATGAAAGCTGTATAAAAGCAAATTTATAAACAATAAAACAGACAAGGGCTGCCGCCCCAAGCAGGATTAAAAGGCGTAAAAAATTTCTGAATTTCCAGTAGCTTTCATGGCGGCCTCTTTTCGCACGTCTGATATAAGATTTATCATAGGCCTGGCTCTTTGTCTGATTGCATTTGGCGCAGCACAGAGCCAGGTTTTCTTCGCCGTTAATATCTATCCCTTTCCTGTCCAGCTGCTTTTGAAGCTTCGGGTCGCGTTTGACAGCAGCGATGCTGATTATATGATCGACGGTTATCTGACGCGTCTTTTTTCCGCAGTACCAGCAGCGGTATTTGCCGTTTGGAAGCGGAGGGTGTTCCCTTAAGAATTTAGCCCGGTAGGAGTAAGACCTGCCGAAGCGGTCTTCATAGATAAGACAGTCCACGCGTACTTTTTTGCACAGGCGTTTATAATAAGGAAGATCTTTTTCGTTGACCTTAAGTCTGTATTTTTGCGCGCTGATCTGTCTTAAGTCGGGAAATGATTTAAACCACTTCTTTTTCGATTTGAAGAGCCCGTACTCGCGCGGGTGTATTTCCAATATATACATTTTGTCCATAAAACAGTACCAGATGACTATTCAGCGCATATTTGCAGGATTTTGTCGAGAGATAAATGGCCTCCGAACATATCAAGGGCGCTTCCTATCGTGACGTCAACTTTGTTTTTGCCGATTTCTTTAAGTCTGTAGAGATCATCGTAGCTTCCTACGCCTCCCGCGTATGTGGCCGGAAAACCGTCTATGGAAGACATCATATCGACAATTTCCTCTTCGATGCCCGAAGCTTTCCCCTCAGCGTCTACGGCGTGAATCAGAAATTCAGCGCATGAGGATGTGAGCATATTAAGCAGATCAGGCGTAAGAAAATAGTTTGTAAAATTCTGCCACCTGTCGGTTACTATATAATAATTGCCGTCTTTTTTGCGGCAGCTTAAATCGAGCACAAGGCGATCGCGTCCGACGGCTTTTTTCATTTTCTCCAGATTTTCCCGGTTAAATTCGCCTTTTGAAAACACATAAGATGTAACGATAACGTGGCTCGCGCCGTTATTAAGGAAAAAGGCAGCGTTTTCGGGCGTGATACCTCCGCCGATCTGAAGCGCTCCCGGCCATTTTCTAAGGGCTGACAGGGCCTGATCAACGTCTTTATCATAATATTCAGACGATGTCGGATTTAAGAGAATTATATGGCCGCCTTTTAGATTCAGCTCTTTGTACATAGAGGCATAAAAAGCGCCGTTTTGATCAGAGACAAAGTTTTCAACGGCGCGATTTCCCGCGTCTTTCAGGCTGCCGCCGACGATCTGTTTAACCTGTCCGTTGTGTATATCGATGCATGGACGAAATTTCATAGTTTGACTCCTTACATGTGAATAGTTTTGAATAACAATATATCATTTACAAATAGCATATGTTGTCAACCGCTGATTTAAATTTCGGAGTGTTGAACAAAAATATCAATGTGGATTACAGATGTTTTAAACATGAGATTTCCACACGGAATGTGGAAAATGTGGAAAACACTGTTAAACCAAAGGCTGTGCGACAGTTAATTATGTGGATAACATGGGGAAATTATGTGGAAAATGTGGAAAACAACAAAAATATTATAAAAATGATGATTTTCTCCCCATGTTATACGTTGATTAATATTTTTCTGACTTGTCTGTCAATAATCGAACTTCGCGTCAGATTCAGTACGTAAGTAATTCATTAAATACTTTTATCGCAAATCTGTCTGTCATACCTGAGATAAAATCAAGTATTGCCTGCGCGTATATCTTTTCGTCATCAAGTTCTCCGTATATTTTTTTGTTCTCGCAGTTAAGCGAGACAGCCAGCAGTTTTTCTTTTGGAACGATCGAGGGATCGCAGTATCTGGCAAGCCACTTGTCGAAGGAATTCATCAACGACGGATAAAATTTCTTTTTTTCTTCTATTTTGATCCAGGAATGTTTAGCGTCATATGTTTTCATAAGAACGTCAAATATCTGATTTATTACAAGCGTTGAATATTCCTTAAACGGAGTAAGTCTTTCGTGGCCGTAAATATGAGTGTAATTGAAGTCCTTGAGGCTGTTGATCTGATCCAGAAAACGGGGACTTAAGCAGATTCCCTTTTCGGGAGAACTGTTCTCGCACAGATCGATGATAAGATTGTGCATTATTACTGTAGTATTTAAAACGTTTTCATCGTTAGCCCGCGCCATCTTCAGCAGATCGTTTTTAGTTCTTTCATCCAGAAAACCAAGATTGACAGAATCTTCAATATCTCTTCCGATATAGGCGATCTTGTCGGAGAGCTTGACTACGCAGCCCTCCCATGTAGCCGGCTGAAACTGCCCCGGCTTTTTAAATTCCGACAGGTCGATCAGTTCATCTCTTGGTATCAGTCCGTTTTCATCTAATTCGCCGCAGTGGGAAATGATACCGTCGCGAACGGCGTATGTCAGATCGAGGTTTCTGCTTTTTTTATAGTTGTCTTCAAGCAGTTCGATATCATCGACAAATCTTAAGCCGTTTTTTTCGTGCCAGAAATTTTCGCCGAGATATTTTAAGCTCAGTTCATTTATAACGTCTTCGCCCTGATGACCGAAGGGAGCGTGGCCGAGATCGTGTCCTATGGCGATGGCTTTTGTGAGCTCGTCGTTAAGACCAAGATTTTTGGCTATTGTCTGGCTTACAGATTCAACGTGGGCGACATGCTCCATACGCGTGCATATATGGTCGTTGTCAATATTGAAAAAGACCTGGGTCTTATGTTTAAGCCGTCTGTAGGCGAATGAATGAAGTATACGCGTATAATCCCGCGCGAAAGGACTGCGGACGTCGTCTTTACGTGAGTAAAGCGGACTTTGGCGCGCCGTCAATTGTTCCCACTTTGGATTTTTAGAAGTGGCGGCGACAGATTCAAATATCTTATCGGGCATCTGAAAAGCTCCTTATATTGTAAATTTCTTTCATTATAATCCGCATTATTAAAAAAGTCATTAATACAAAAAGCGCGGCTTTAATTTAATAACGTATTAGTGCGGTGTGATTGCAAGCAAAAAAATAACGTGCTATAATAGGCAGATTATGGGATACCATGCCCAAAACATATAAAAAATATGACGGCAGGAGAGAGATAATGATCGCGATAATTGATTACGGTGCAGGAAATATAAAAAGCGTCGAAAAAGCGCTGGAACTTCTCGGAGAAAATACTGTAGTAAGCAGCGATCCGGAAGTGATAAAAAGCGCGGATAAAGTTATTCTTCCGGGAGTTGGAAGTTTCGGATCAGCGATGGAAAACATCAGAAAGCTGGGACTCGAAAAGACGATACGCGAAGTCACAGATAATGGAACTCCTTTTCTTGGAATATGCCTGGGTCTTCAATTATTGTTTGAATCAAGCGAAGAATCGCCGGGAGTCAAAGGCCTTTCGATACTTCCGGGCAAAATATTGAGAATACCGGATAAAGACGGATTAAAGATACCTCATATGGGATGGAATTCCCTTGAATTTCCGAGAAAGACAAAACTGTTCGGTCATCTTTCACAGGAGCCATACGTTTATTTTGTGCATTCTTATTATCTCAAGGCTGACGATGAAGATATAGTTGCGGCGACAACGCAGTACGGGGTTACGATTCACGCGGCTGTAGAAAAAGGCAATGTATTCGCCTGTCAGTTTCATCCGGAAAAGAGCTCTGACGTTGGTTTGTCGATATTAAAGAAATTTGTCGATTTGAAGGAGGGCGCGTGATGTTTACAAAAAGAATAATACCGTGTCTCGACGTAACGGACGGACGCGTCGTAAAGGGAGTAAATTTTGTGAATCTCAAGGACGCCGGAGATCCTGTCGAGATAGCCAAAGCATATGACAAGGCAGGAGCCGATGAGCTCGTGTTTTTAGACATTACGGCGTCAAGCGACAGACGCTCTACTGTTGTCGATCTTGTACGCGCCGTGGCAAAAGAAGTCTTTATCCCGTTTACTGTAGGAGGCGGAATCAGAACAGTTGAAGATTTCAGAACACTGCTCAGAGAGGGAGCCGACAAGATATCGATAAATTCATCGGCGATAGCAAATCCAAATCTTATTTCCGAGGCCGCCGATATATTCGGAAGCCAGTGCGTAGTCGTGGCTATAGACGCGAGAAAAAGAAAGGACGGCAGCGGCTGGAATATCTTTTCCCACGGCGGAAGAATAGATACGGGACTTGATGCTCTTAAATGGGCCGAGGAAGTTGAAAAACTCGGAGCAGGCGAGATCCTTCTTACAAGTATGGACTGCGACGGAACAAAAGCAGGATACGATATAGAACTTACTAAAGCCGTCTCTTCGCTTGTGAAAATACCTGTCATAGCCTCCGGAGGAGCCGGAAAGATGGAACATTTTTATGACGCCCTTCAGATGGGAGGCGCGGAAGCTGCTCTTGCGGCTTCGCTGTTTCACTATAAAGAACTCGAGATAAAAGAAGTAAAGAAATATTTAAGGGAACGCGGAGTAAGCGTAAGATTATAGGAGATGAAAAATGGCGCCGATCACCGGAAAGTGGGCTGACGTCCTGAAAGAGGAGTTCAGCAAGGATTATTATAAAAAGCTATATATGAAAGTCAGGGAAGAATATAAAACCCATAAAATCTTCCCGCCGTCAGGCGATATTTTCAATGCACTTCATTTTACGCCGCTTGAAAATGTCAAAGCCGTTATCCTGGGACAGGATCCGTATCATGACGACGGACAGGCTCACGGACTCTGCTTTTCCGTAAAAAAAGGCGTTGAGATACCGCCGTCGCTTCAAAATATATATAAAGAACTTCACGACGACGTCGGAATAACCATACCTGATCACGGATATCTCGAAAAATGGGCGCGGCAGGGAGTGCTCATGCTCAATACGGTGCTCACCGTGAGAGCGCATCAGGCGCATTCCCATAAAGACATCGGATGGGAACAATTTACCGACGCGATAATAAAGGCGGTAGATAGACAGGACAGGCCGATAGTTTTTCTCTTGTGGGGGAAACCTGCCCAGATGAAAAAAAGCCTGCTGAAAAATCCGAAACATCTTGTCCTTGAAGCGCCTCATCCGAGTCCTCTTTCCGCATACAGGGGATTTTTCGGATGCAGACATTTTTCAAAGACGAATGAATTTTTAAAAGAAAACGGAGTTGATCCGATTGACTGGCAGATATAAAGGAGCTCTTTGATGGCGAAAAAAAATACGCTGGTAAGGAACGCATCGATTTTGATGATCGCTACCATGCTTTCAAGAATAATAGGCTTAATATACAGAAGACCTTTAGGAGAAATATTAGGATCGGTAGGTCTTGGATATTACGGATACGCGAGCAATCTGTATTCTATACTTTTGCTGATATCGTCATACAGCATACCGATGGCGGTATCAAAAATAGTTTCGGAGCGCCTCGCGAAAAGAGAATACAAAAACGCGCAGACAATATTCAAGGGCGCCCTTATTTATGCGGTTATAGTCGGCGGCATAGCGGCTCTGCTCGCGTTTTTCGGTGGAAGTTTCCTGCTGCCCGCTAATCAGCAAAACGCGATACCGGCTCTTCGAGTGCTTGCGCCTACGATACTTCTTTCGGGAATCCTTGGAGTTTTGAGGGGATATTTTCAGGCTCATAACAATATGACTCCGACCTCCGTCTCCCAGGTGCTTGAACAGATAATGAACGCTGTGGTAAGTATCCTGGCGGCATGGATACTCGTGAGTACTTTCGGACAGGACGGCGGCACTCAGGCCGCGATCTTCGGCTCTGTCGGCGGCACGACAGGTACGGCGGCGGGGGTTTTAACAGGCCTTGCTTTTATGATCTTTGTTTATTCGATAAACAAAAGGACATTTAAAAGAAGATGTATCAGAGACAGACATACAAATGAAGAAAGCTACAGGGATGTTTTCGGACTGATATTTCTGATGGTTACGCCGATAATCCTTACAACATTTATAAACAACGCAAGCAATTATCTGGACAGTTATCTTTATGCCGGAATTCAGGGAATGCACGGCATGAACGCTGACGCGATTTCAGCCGCCTACGGCGAATTCAGCAATTACTATGTTCCGATTATAAATATACCTCTTGCCCTCGCGTCGGCCAGCGCTTCCGCGATGATGCCGGAGGTTTCAGGCGCGTATGCCCTTGGCAATTACAGAAAGGCAAACGCGAGCATAAATCAGACGATAAGGCTCACGATGTTTATTTGCATACCGGCGACAGTGGGACTTACGGTTCTGGCGCAGCCGATAATGGGAGTTCTTTTCCCGGCGGCGTCCCGCCTTGCGACAATGCTGCTTCTTACGGGATCATTGTCAGTTGTATTTACTGCTCTGTGTACAGTTACAGGAGGAGCGCTTCAGTCTATCGGCAAACAGAAAGTGGCGATGATAAACGCAGGTATCGCCCTTGCTTCAAATCTGGTAATTCTCGCGGTCATGCTGCTTATAGCTCCGCAGCTTGATATTTACGCGGTTATGCTGGCAGGAATCTTTTTCTCTGTCGTATACTGTGCATTAAACGCGATTTCAATAAAAAAATATATTGGTTTTAAAGGTCAATTCAAAAAGACATACGCGGAACCTTTCATAGCTTCCGTGTTTATGGGAGTCATAGCGGTTGTTGTGTATTACGCGCTTTTCGGCCTCACAAGAAGACCGTCTGTATCTCTTATCGTAGCGATCATCACCGGCGTGTTCGCGTATATTGTTTTTTATGTATTGTTCAGCAAAACCAAAGAAGAAGAACTCAGAAAATTTCCGATGGGAACCAAACTTGTTAAATTCATGAAGCTCATACATATTTACAGATAATCGGCCGGACGTATGAGAAAAGTTCCGTCATCGGACATTTCATAAACTTAAGAACACGGGAGAACAAAATGGCAAATAAAAATTGTATTCTTGGAATCGACATCGGTTCCACCACTGTAAAAATAGCTATACTTAATGAAAATGAAGAGCTGCTGTTTTCTGATTATGAACGTCATTATGCCAATATTCAGGAAACGCTGGCGCTTCTTCTTAAGAAAGCTTATGACGCGATAGGCGAAACAGAGCTTTCGCCTGTAATCACCGGAAGCGGCGGCCTTACATTGGCAAATCACCTGGAAGTTCCGTTTGTACAGGAGGTTATCGCTGTTTCGACGGCGCTTCAAAAATACGAACCTTTAACGGATGTAGCCATCGAGCTTGGCGGAGAAGACGCGAAGATCATCTATTTTGAAAACGGAAATATCGAACAGCGTATGAACGGAATCTGCGCTGGCGGTACAGGTTCGTTCATAGACCAGATGGCGAGCCTTTTAAAGACAGACGCGTCGGGTCTTAACGAGTACGCTAAAAATTATCACGATATTTATCCGATCGCGGCAAGATGCGGCGTATTCGCGAAAACAGATATCCAGCCGCTGATCAACGACGGCGCGCGAAAAGAAGACCTGGCGGCCTCCATATTTCAGGCTGTGGTAAACCAGACTATATCCGGACTTGCGTGCGGAAAGCCCATCAGAGGACACGTTGCGTTTTTAGGCGGACCTCTTCACTTTTTATCAGAACTTCGCGAGGCGTTCATCAGAACTTTAAATCTTGACGATGAGCATGCCATAATGCCTGATAACTCGCATCTTTTCGCGGCTATAGGCTCTGCCATGAACGCGAAAAGAGAAAATAAAGTGATGCTTTCAGACATGAAGAGCCGTCTCGAAAAGGGCATAGAGATGGATTTCGAGGTTGCCCGTATGGAGCCTCTTTTTGACAGCGAACAGGCCTATGAGGAATTCCTTGACAGACAGAGCAAATACAAAGTAAAGACAGGGGATTTTTCCACATACAGCGGAAACTGCTACCTTGGTATCGACGCCGGTTCTACGACGACAAAAGCGGCGGTAGTCGGTGAAGACGGATCTCTTCTCTATTCCTTCTACAGCCATAACAACGGAAATCCTCTTGCCACATCGATAAAGGCTATTCAGGATATTTATTCGAAAATGCCGAAAACGGCGAGAATAGCTTATTCATGTTCTACGGGATACGGCGAAGCGCTTATAAAAGCGGCGCTGATGCTCGACGAAGGCGAAGTGGAAACCATCGCCCATTATACTGCGGCGGCGTTCTTTGATCCTGAAGTCGACTGTATCCTTGACATCGGCGGTCAGGACATGAAGTGTATCAAGATTAAAAACCATACCGTTGACAACGTGCTTTTAAATGAGGCGTGTTCGTCAGGCTGCGGTTCGTTTATCGAAAACTTCGCCCAGAGCTTAAATTATACGGTGCAGGATTTCGCGAAAGAAGCGCTTTTCGCTAAAAATCCTATCGACCTCGGAACGAGATGTACCGTATTTATGAATTCAAAAGTAAAACAGGCTCAGAAAGAGGGAGCGACTGTTGCTGATATTTCGGCGGGACTTGCCTATTCCGTTATCAAAAACGCCCTCTATAAAGTTATCAAGGTTTCCGACGCGACTGAGCTTGGAAAACATATCGTCGTTCAGGGCGGTACGTTTTATAATGACGGCGTGCTCAGAAGTTTTGAACGGGTGGCGCAGTGCGAAGCTATCAGACCTGACATCGCCGGCATAATGGGCGCTTTCGGAGCGGCTCTTATCGCGAAGAACAGATGTCAGAACCAAAAGACGACGATGCTGTCGATAGATGATATAAATAATCTTGAATATTCGACTACGATGGCTCACTGCAACGGCTGTACAAACAAGTGCCGTCTTACGATAAATAAATTTTCCGGCGGACGTCGCTACATAAGCGGAAACCGCTGCGAAAAGGGTATAGGAAAAGAGAAAAATGCCCACAATATTCCGAATATGTATGATTTCAAATACAAGAGAATTTTCGGATATAAATCCCTTACAGACGAAGAGGCAACAAGAGGCGTGATAGGTATTCCCCGTGTTCTCAATATGTTTGAGAATTATCCGCTCTGGCATACTTTCTTTACAAAACTTGGATTTAAAGTTGTGCTTTCGCCGACGTCTACAAAAGAAATCTACGAGATGGGAATAGAGTCGATTCCGAGCGAATCGGAGTGTTATCCTGCGAAACTCGTTCACGGTCATATCGAATGGCTCCTTAAGAACGGCGCTAAGAAGATATGGTATCCGTGTATCCCGTATGAGAGAAATGAGTTTTCAAAGGCGATAAACCACTATAACTGCCCGATCGTTACATCTTATGCCGAAAATATTAAGAACAACGTCGATGATCTGAACGCTCCCGACGTGGAACTGTACAATCCTTTCATCGCCCTTACATCAGAAAAGATCATGGCGGATGAGCTCGTAAAACTGTTCCATGATATTCCTGAAAAGGAAATCCGCGAAGCGGCTAATGCAGGATGGCTCGAGATGGACAAGGCAAGAGAAGACGTTAAAGATGAAGGAAAACGTGTTCTTAAATGGATGGAAGAGACGGGTCACAGAGGAATCGTTCTTGCGGGAAGACCTTATCATGTGGATCCTGAGATATCCCACGGTATCCCTGATATGATCAATTCCTTTGATATCGCCGTTCTCACGGAAGACGGCGTGTCAGATCTTGCCGAAATAGAAAGACCTATCAGGGTAACTGACCAGTGGATGTATCATACAAGACTTTACGCGGCGGCTCATTTTGTAAAAACAAGAGACGACCTCGATCTTATCCAGCTTAACAGTTTCGGATGCGGACTTGACGCGGTAACGACTGATCAGGTATACGAAATCCTGGCGGGCAGCGACAAGATATATACATGTCTTAAGATAGATGAAGTAAACAACTTAGGAGCGGCGAGAATCAGGGTAAGATCGCTTCTTGCGGCGATCCGCGGACAGGATCAGAAAGAAGGATGCAGGAAGATCGAAAGTTCGGCGATGAAAAAAGCCGTATTCACGGAAGAAATGCGTGAAACATATACGATACTTGCGCCGCAGATGTCGCCTATACATTTCAATATCCTGGGACCTGCGTTTAAATCCTGCGGATATAACGTGATAGTCCTTCCGAATGACAACAAAGAAGCGGTAGACATGGGACTTAAATATGTAAACAACGACGCGTGCTATCCGTCTCTTATAGTAGTAGGACAGTTTATGGAGGCGCTTCAGTCGGGAAAATACGACTTAAACAAGACGGCGATCCTGATAACTCAGACCGGCGGAGGATGCCGCGCGTCAAACTACATAGCCTTTATCAGACGAGCCCTTGAAAAAGCGGGAATGGAGCAGATACCTGTAATCTCCCTTAACTTAAGCGGTCTCGAGGACAATCCGGGATTCAAACTGACGCTGGGTATGGCGTTTAAAGCTGTGTACGGAGCGGCTTTCGGCGATATTCTCATGAAGTGTCTTTACAGAATGCGCCCTTATGAAAAGGTAAAGGGCTCCGCCGACGCGCTTCACGCAAAATGGGAAAAGATCTGTATAGATTTCGTTACGCAGAAAAAAGTATCGAGAAGAAGATTTAAACAGATCTGCCGGGAGATGATACGTGAATTTGACAATCTTCCTATCACTGATGAGGTAAAACCAAAGGTCGGAATAGTCGGAGAAATCCTTGTAAAATTCCTTCCGGCGGCGAACAATCACCTGGCGGAGCTTTTGGAAAGCGAAGGAGCCGAGGCAGTATGTCCGGACCTGATCGACTTCTTTATGTACAGCTTCTATAACGCGAAATTCAAGAAAGAACATCTCGGCGGCAGCAGAAAAACGGCGTTCTTATGCGCTCTTGGAATTAAATTCATCGACTGGCTGCGCGCTGCGGCAAATAAAGAGTTTAAGAAGAGCAAACATTTTGTGCCGTCGGCTGACATAAGGGATCTGGCAAGATACGCCGAACCTATCGTTTCCACGGGAAATCAGACAGGCGAGGGATGGTTCCTCACGGGAGAGATGATGGAGCTTATCCACAACGACGTGCAGAATATCGTATGTATCCAGCCTTTCGGATGTCTGCCTAACCATATCGTAGGAAAGGGCGTTATAAAAGCCATCAGAAAGAATTATCCGAAGGCAAATATCGTGGCCGTAGACTACGATCCGGGCGCGTCGGAGGTTAATCAGCTTAACCGTATCAAACTCATGCTTTCGACAGCAAATAAAAACCTGAAGGACAGATAATATGGAATACAAGATCATAAAAAAAGACGGACTCGCGAAGCACGCCCATATGAAAACCGTACACGGCGAGATAGAAACGCCTGTTTTCATGAATGTAGGTACAGCCGCCGCCATAAAGGGCGCTGTATCTACGGAAGACCTTGAGGGAATCGGTACGCAGGTGGAACTGTCTAATACGTATCATCTGCATGTGCGTCCGGGCGATGAAATCGTCAAAAAGCTCGGAGGAATCCGAAAATTTATGAACTGGAACAAACCGGTTCTGACAGACTCCGGCGGATTTCAGGTCTTTTCTCTCGCAAAACTTCGAAAGATCAAAGAAGAAGGCGTGTATTTTAATTCGCATATAGATGGAAGAAAGATCTTTATGGGGCCCGAGGAGAGCATGCAGATTCAGTCGAATCTCGCGTCCACGATAGCGATGGCCTTTGACGAATGCGCTCCCGCGAAAGCTGAAAGGTCATATGTCAAAGCGTCCGTTGAAAGAACTACGAGATGGCTGAAAAGATGTCAGGAAAAAATGAAAGAACTCAATATGAGGGAAGATACTATAAATAAAGAGCAGCTTCTGTTTGCTATAAATCAGGGAGCTGTTTATGACGACATCAGAAAAGGCCACGCGAAGATTATAGCGGATATGGAGCTTGACGGATACGCCGTGGGAGGACTTGCGGTGGGCGAAACCCATGAGGAGATGTATCACATCCTGGAAGAGACGGTGCCGTATCTGCCGCAGGAAAAACCAACGTATCTTATGGGTGTCGGAACTCCAGAAAATATCCTCGAAGCGGTGGACAGGGGAGTCGATTTCTTTGACTGCGTATATCCGAGCAGAAACGGACGCCACGGCCATGTCTATACAAACAAGGGAAAATTAAATCTCTTCAACGCGAAATATGAACTGGACGAACGTCCCATAGAGGAAGGGTGTGGCTGTCCTGCATGCAGAAGGTATTCAAGAGCATATATAAGGCATCTTTTAAAGGCGAAGGAGATGCTCGGAATGCGGCTCTGTGTGCTTCATAACCTTTATTTTTACAACACGATGATGACTGAAATAAGGCAGGCCATAGATATGGGAAGATACAGAGAATATAAACGTGAAAAAATCGAGGGATTTAAAGAAAACTCTTGAAAATAAGAACTTATTTGTGTAATATAAATAAAACCAGCGCTTATATTTTGTAGTGCGTTAACAGAGTAAAGGAAATTAAATAGAGATATCTGAACAGATATCCGGTTTAAGGAGGAATAATATGGGAATTCTTGCTGGACAGACGGGCGGAAGCGGTATATCTATGATCATCGTCGTCATAGTTCTTATCGCGGTTATGTATTTTCTTATGATCCGTCCTCAGAACAAAGAGAGAAAAAGAATGCAGGCTTTGATCGCGTCGATCGAACCGGGTGACGCGGTAGTTACTACAGCCGGATTTTACGGCGTTGTTATCGATATGACAGAAGAAGACGTTATCGTTGAATTCGGAAACAACAGAAACTGTCGTATCCCTATGAAAAAAGAGGCAATTATTCAGGTAGAAAAAGCAAATGCAGCATCCTCAAACGCTGAAGATACAAAAGCAAAAAAGGATGATAAGAAATAATTCCGCATTATAAAAAAAGATATTTTACGCGCTGCAGCATGCTGTAGCGCGTATTCTGATTGATTCTCGAATAAATGATTTTTAATGATTTTGCGCGGATATGAGAAAAATCAGAAAATAAACTTTCAAAAATGTGATTATTGACGCGGCGCGCGCGTCGGAAAAGAGGAGATTATGAAATATACAGTGGGTTTGATCTACGGAGACGGAATCGGACCGGAGATCGTAAGAGAAGCGAAAAAAGTTCTTGACGCCGCCGCATCTAAATACGGTTTCGAACTTGACTATGAGAGGCTTCTTTTAGGAGGAGAGTCGATAGACGCATGCGGTCTTCCCCTTACGGACGAGACGATAGCAAAAGCGAAAAAATGCGACGCGGTATTGATGGGATCCATCGGAGGAGACGCGAAAGTATCGCCGTGGTATAAACTTGAGCCGTCAAAAAGACCTGAAGCGGGACTTCTTAAGATAAGAAAAGAACTCAATCTTTTCGCGAATTTAAGACCGGCATATCTTTACAATGAATTAAAAGACGCATGCCCTCTTAAAGAAGAGATTAAAGGAAACGGTTTCAATATTATAATCGTCCGTGAGCTTACAGGCGGCCTTTACTTCGGAGAACGCCATACGGATGTGATCGACGGAGTGAGAACGGCCGTTGATACGCTTAAATATGATGAAAACGAGATCAGGAGAATCGCGATAAAGGCTTTTGATACGGCGATGAAGAGAAACAAAAAAGTTACAAGCGTAGACAAGGCTAACGTACTCGACTCTTCAAGACTGTGGAGAGAGGTTGTAAACGAAGTTTCTAAAGATTATCCTGATGTTACAGTTGAGCATATGCTCGTTGATAACTGCGCTATGCAGCTTGTCATGAATCCGGGTCAGTTCGACGTTATTTTAACTGAGAACATGTTCGGAGATATTTTATCCGATGAAGCAAGTATGATCACGGGATCGATAGGAATGCTTTCATCGGCAAGCCTTAACGATACGAAATTCGGACTGTATGAGCCGAGCCACGGTTCAGCTCCCGATATAGCGGGAAAAGAACTTGCGAACCCGATCGCGACTATTCTTTCAGCAGCGATGATGCTGAGATATTCCCTTGACCTTGATAATGCTGCGGACGCTGTAGAGGCGGCAGTGCAGCAGGTATTAAAAGAGGGATACAGGACAACAGATATTTATTCAGAAGGAATGCATAAGGTTACGACAACACAGATGGGTGATCTTATCGCGGAAAGGATTTGACGATGCTTTTAAACGGATCACAGATAGTATTAGAGTGCTTAAAAGAACAAGGGGTTGACACCGTATTCGGATATCCGGGGGGAACTATCCTCAACATTTACGACGCGCTGTACAGTACTCCGGAGATAAAACACGTACTGACTTCACATGAACAGGGAGCGGCTCATGCGGCTGACGGATATGCCAGAGCTACAGGCAAAGTCGGAGTATGCTTTGCTACAAGCGGCCCGGGCGCGACAAACCTTGTAACAGGAATCGCGACAGCTTACATGGATTCGATACCTGTTGTAGCGATCACGGCTAATGTAGGAAAAAATCTTCTCGGAAAAGATTCTTTCCAGGAAATAGATATTGCCGGCGTATCGATGCCTATCACAAAACACAGTATGATCATCAAGGATATCAGCGAACTTGCCGATTCCATCCGCAAGGCCTTCAGGATCGCTAAAAGCGGAAGAAAAGGCCCTGTTCTCGTAGATATTACAAAAAATGTTACGGCTCAGACATACGAATATGAATACAAAAAGCCGGAAGAGATCGTTCCTGAAGTGAAAGCTGACGACGAAGAGATCAAAAAAGCGGCTGAAATGATAAACAAAGCGAAAAAGCCGTTCGTTTTCGTTGGCGGCGGATGCACAGCCGTAGAAGCGGACGAAGAGGTGCGCTCTCTTATAGAACTGTTAGATTCTCCGGTATGCGATTCGCTTATGGGAAAAGGCGTTGTAAAAGGAACTGATCCGAGGTATACAGGCATGCTCGGTATGCACGGAACGAAGGCTTCAAATCTCGGAATGTACAGATGCGACCTTCTTATCGTACTCGGTGCGAGATTCTCGGACAGATGCGTAGGAAATACGGAAGCCTTTACAAAGGCAAAGATAATCCAGGTCGACATCGACAACGCCGAGATAAATAAAAACGTAAAAGTTGATTTAAGCCTTATCGGAGACGTTAAAGAGGTTCTGAAAAAACTCATGCCTATGCTTGAGAAAAAGAGCAATCCTGAATGGATGAAAGAAATGGAATCGCTCAAAAACGACCATCCGATGGTATATGATATGGAAAGTCTCACGGGTCCTGCCGTAGTCAACGAGATATATGAAGCTACGAAGGGAGAAGCTATCATCACGACAGACGTCGGACAGCATCAGATGTGGACGGCTCAGTATTATAAATTCAATGAATCACGCCACCTGATAACATCCGGAGGACTCGGAACTATGGGATACGGCCTGGGAGCCGCTATCGGAGCGAAAATCGGATGTCCTGATGAAACGGTAATTAATATAACCGGAGACGGATGCTTCAGAATGAACCTCAACGAACTCGCTACTGTATCAAGAGAAAACGTTCCTGTTATTGAAGTTATAATCAATAACAAGGTTCTTGGTATGGTACGCCAGTGGCAGACGCTTTTCTACGATCAGAGATATTCAAATACGATTCTTGACGATAAGGTGGATTTTGTAAAAGTTTCAGAGGGACTCGGAGTTAAAGCCGTAAGAGTTGAAACAGTTGAAGAGTTCAGAAAAGCCTTTAAAGAAGCGCTGGATTCAAAAGAGCCGAGAACTATCGAATGCCGTATAGAAAAAGACGACAAGGTATTCCCGATGATCCCGGCAGGCGGAGCCAACACTGACGCGTTTGACGCATCAGATCTGGAACAGTCCTGATAATAGACAAAAATATAGAAAATGTCAAAAAATTAACAATAAATGTAATAACCTTTGGTACAAAAAGCAATAGAATTGTATGAGACATTGTTGTATTATGCAAATATGACATATTTTAATAAGGAGACGTGAAAAAATGAGCAGAGTATATAATTTTTCGGCAGGACCTGCGGTACTTCCTGAGGAAGTATTGAAAGAAGCACAGGCAGAGCTTTTGGATTACAACGGAACAGGCATGTCAGTTATGGAGATGAGCCATCGTTCAAAGGCGTTCGATGAGATCATTCAGAGCGCGGAAGCTGATCTTCGCGAGCTTTTAAATATTTCCGACGACTACGAAGTTCTGTTCTTATCAGGAAGCGCGACGCATCAGTTCGCGCAGGTTCCGATGAATCTTATGAAAAACAGAGTCGCGGATTACATCATCACAGGCCAGTGGTCAAAGAAAGCTTATCAGGAAGCCCTTATCTATGGCAAAGCGAACAAAATCGCGTCTTCCGAAGACAAGACCTTCTCATATATTCCTGACTGCAGTGACCTTCCCGTTTCTCCGGACGCTGACTATGTATACATATGTGAAAACAATACAATTTACGGAACGAAATTCAAAAAGCTCCCGAATACAAAAGGAAAAATACTTGTGGCGGATGTTTCATCATGTTTCCTTTCAGAGCCGATGGACGTAGAAAAATACGGCGTTATCTTCGGCGGAGTTCAGAAAAACGTGGGACCTGCAGGCATGAGCATTGCCATCGTCAGAAAAGATCTTATTACGGACGATGTGCTTGAGGGCACACCTACGATCATGAAATACAAAACGCAGGCGGACGCAAAATCCCTTTACAATACTCCTAACTGCTGGGACATCTACATCTGCGGAAAAGTATTCAAATGGCTCAAAAAGATGGGCGGCCTCGAAGTAATGAAAAAACATAACGAGGACAAAGCTAAGATTCTCTATGATTACCTTGATTCAAGCAAGATGTTCAAAGGCACGGTAGTTAAGGAGGATCGTTCTCTCATGAACGTTCCGTTTGTCATCGGAGACAAGGATCTGGAAGCTAAATTTATCAAAGAAGCTGAAAGCAACGGACTTAAGAGCCTTAAGGGACACAGAACAGTAGGCGGTATGAGAGCAAGCATTTACAACGCTATGCCGGTTGAAGGCGTAAAAGCCCTGGTTGAATTTATGAAGAAATTCGAGGAGGAAAACGCGTAATGTTTGATTATAAATATACATGTTTAAACCCTATCGCCCAGGTCGGACTTGATCATTTTTCTTCTAATATAGAAAAAACAGATTCAGTAGAGGACGCGGACGTTATCTTGGTAAGAAGCGCGAAAATGCATGAAATGCAGTTTTCGGATAAACTTGTAGCGGTAGCAAGAGCAGGAGCCGGTGTAAACAACATCCCTATTGATAAACTCGCTGAAAAAGGCGTCGTAGTATTTAATACGCCGGGCGCTAACGCGAACGGTGTTAAAGAGCTCGTTATTTGCGGACTCCTTTTGGCTTCGCGTGATATCATCGGCGGCGTGGAATGGGTAAAGAGCGAACTTGACAATCCTGAAATTGACAAGCTCGTTGAGAAACAGAAAAAGAAATACGCCGGATGCGAAATCTACGGCAAGAAACTCGGCGTTATCGGTCTTGGAGCGATAGGACAGAGAGTAGCTGACGCGGCGACGGCTCTCGGCATGGAAGTTTACGGATACGATCCTTATATTTCTATCGATGCTGCATGGAATCTTCCAAGAAGCGTTAAACACATAAAAGACGTAAACGATATCTACAGAGAGTGCGATTATATCACAATTCATGTGCCGGCGCTTCCAAGCACGACAGGCATGATAAACGAAGAGGCAATTAGCCTTATGAAAACAAACGCAGTTATCCTCAACTTCGCGAGAGATATCCTCGTAGATGAGACAGCCCTTGTAAAAGCGTTGAAAGAGGGAAGAATCAGAAAATATGTGACTGATTTCGCGAATATGACAGTTGCGGACGCTCCGAATGTTATCATCACTCCTCATATCGGCGCGTCAACTGTAGAAGCCGAAGACAACTGCGCTGTAATGGCGGTAAGCGAACTTACAGACTTCCTTAACAACGGAAACATCAAAAATTCCGTAAACTTCCCGACAGTAGATCTCGGAGAGTGTTCGACAGCCTGCCGTATCGCGATAATTCATAAAAATGTTCCGAGCGTAATAAGCAAATTCTCTACGATAGTGGCGAATGAGAATATGAACATCAGCAATATGACAAATAAATCGAGAGGCGATATCGCGTATACTCTTATCGATGTGGAAGCGGAAAATTCAAATCCGCTTATCGCGAAATTCGAAGAGCTTGACGATGTTGTCAGAGTACGTAAAGTCAAATAATTATACATCAAAGAAGCCTAAGTATCAGATGCAGTTTTCTGCATCTGATACTGTCATGTTCAGAAAAAGATTAAAAAGGAGCGCAAAATGGCAGAAATCAGACCTTTCAAAGCAGTAAGACCACGAAAAGATCTTTCAGAAAAGATCGCCGCACTTCCGTATGACGTTTACAGCAGAGAGGAAGCGGCGAAAAAAGTTGAAGGCGATAAGTATTCATTCTTAAGAATAGACAGACCTGAAACGCAGTTTGAGCCGACGCATGACATGTATGCGAAAGAAGTATACGAAAAAGCGGCCGAAATGCTTGAAGACATGCAGAAAGAGGGAAGTTTTATTCAGGATGAGAAACCCTGCTACTATATCTATGAGCTTACTATGGACGGACGTTCTCAGACAGGACTTGTCGCTGTGTCAGCTGTGGATGATTACATCAACAATGTGATCAGAAAACATGAGAATACGCGAAAAGAAAAAGAAGCCGACAGGATAAGACACGTCGATATATGCAGCGCCCAGACAGGCCCTATTTTCCTTGCGTATAATTCAAATCCTGCCGTAAAAGCCATACTTGACGATATAAAAATGAGCGCAGCCGAAGCTGATTTTGTATCGGATGACGGCATCAGACACAGAGTATGGGTGATATCCGACGATAAGTATATCGATGCGATCACAAAAGAATTTGAAAAAATGCCGAATACATATATTGCTGACGGACACCACAGAGCTGCCTCAGCTGTCGCGGTATCAAAGATGAGAAGAGAAGCGAATCCTGACTATACGGGAGACGAGGAATTTAATTACTTCCTGTCTGTCCTTTTTGACGCGGATGAGCTTAAGATCATGGATTACAACAGAGTAGTAAAAGATTTAGGCGGAAATACAGTCGAAGAATTTATAGAAAAATTATCAGAAAAGTTCGATATTGAAAAAATCGGAAATAATCAGTACCGTCCCGCAAAAAAAGGCGAGATCGGAATGTATATAAATAATAACTGGTATAAACTCACTGTTAAACCAGAATATGTAAAGGACGATCCTGTCGAAGGACTTGACGTAGCTTACCTGCAGAGGGAAGTTCTCGATCCTGTTCTTGGAATAAAAGATCCGAGTACGGACGACAGGATTGATTTTGTCGGCGGAATAAGAGGTCTGTCGGAACTGGAAAGAAGATGCTCGTTAGATGCGAAAGCGGCGTTCGCGATGTATCCGACAGACATACTTGAACTTTTCGCGGTGGCGGACGCAGGCAAGCTTATGCCGCCGAAGTCAACATGGTTTGAGCCTAAACTTCGAAGCGGACTTTTTATTCACAAAATTTAAGGACCCGGAGGAAAGATGACAGAGTTTAAATTGGCGTTAAAAGAAAAAACAGGTTCAATAAAGGGGAAAATACATCTGATAGTGTGGCTCGTATATTGGGCGGCGACAGCGATACTGTTCTTTTCAAACAGCGGCCTCGTTATAGGAAAGGGCGAAGACAGTCCTTTCTGGGTCTGGATATTGTACTTTGGCGTTATAGCGTTTATGGCGCTTAGCGTAATCTACTGCTTCAGAAAATGGCTGTTCGAAAAAGCAAAAACAGATGAAAAGACCGGAAAGAAAAAGATCGGGAAATTTAAAGCATATCATCTGATAGTATTCGCGGCTCTTTCGACTTTTTCATTTTTTGTAGTAGAGCTCATAAATAACAGTGAAAAGCTCGCTCAGATGTACTGGCTTTACGCGTTAATGAATATCCTCGGCGGCTTCATAATGATCATGATCCTGATGGCGTGGTTTAATTCTTTAAGAAGAGCGTCATTGACTTTTATGATTCTCGCGGTGTGTTTCGCGATAGTTCATTACTGCGTTTATCTTTTCAAAGGAGAACCGTTCCAGCTTATTGATATCTTTTCAATTGGAACAGCCATGGACGTGGCCGGAGGATATACGTTTGAGTTCACGCGGTGGGTAACTGTCATGGTGACGGCTTCTCTTTGCGTTATCGCGATTATACTTCACTGGGATGACAAAAGATGGGCATTTTCAATAAAATCAAGAATACTGTCCCGCGTCGGAGTTTTCGTATTTATGATAGCAGGATACTACATGTATCTAAACTTAAGCTGGAACAGCGCGATGCTCGGAATAACGACGGATCTTTGGGCTCCCAGAGAGACGTATGAAGAAGTCGGAACAAACATGGGATTTTTCTGCGTCGCCAAATTCATGAGAAACGATCCGCCGGAGGGTTATTCTGTAGCAGAAGTTGAGAAAATCGAAGAAGAATTTAAAGCGGAGTATGACGGCAAGGATTTGGGAGAAGCAGGCTCATCCACAAAGCCGGTGAACATCATAGCAATAATGAACGAAGCCTGGGCCGATTACAGCGTATTTGACAAATTCGCAACAAATGAAGAATACATGCCGTTTTATAATTCGATGACAGAAAATACGATAAAAGGACACACGCTCGTATGTATCAGCGGCGGCGGAACGGCGAAAACTGAATATGAGTTCCTGACGGGAAATTCCGTAAAGCAGTATCCGGGACTTGTTCCTTACGTAAGCTTTTACACCCATGATCAGTATTCTCTTGTCACAACCCTTGAAGCCCAGGGTTATGAAAGCGCGGCCATGCATCCTAACAAAGCCACAAACTGGAAAAGAGACAGAGCTTACGAGCTTTTGAATTTCGATAAGTTCTACAGCATAGATGACTTTGATCCTTCCGCCGAAAAGTTCAGAGGCATGATAAGCGACAGAGCAAACTATGAAAAGATAATAGAGGTTATCGAAGAAAAAGAAGACCCGTCGCAGCAGTTTTTCCTGTTTGATATAACGATGCAGAATCACGGAGGATATTCTTCCGACAATTATCCCATCAGCATAGAAGCCGAAGGTTATACTGACGACGCGTGGAACAGATATCTTTCCCTCGTGAAAGAAAGCGACGAAGCGCTTCAATATCTGATCGAATATTTTGAAGACTATGACGAACCGACGATGATAGTCATGTTCGGCGATCATTTCCCGAGTCAGGATTCGGGGGTAGAGGAGTATTTGTCGGGAGATAAAAGAGACAATCTTGAGGTAGAAGAAATGCAGAAATACTATCAGACGCCGTTCTTTATCTGGACAAATTACGATATGGAATCGGAAAGCGACGTGATAACAAGTACAAACTTACTCGGAACTCTTATGCTTGAAAAAGCGGGAGTTAAGATGACTGATTTCAACAGATATCAGCTCGCCTTTATGGACGAAGTAAAGGCTTACAACCATAAAGGATATGTGACCGCCGACGGAAAATACGTTCTTTGGGCGGATGCTGATGAAGATGTAAAGAAAAAGTTGCTGGAATACGAGTATTTACAGTATAATGCATTAGTCGAATACTCAAAGAGAACAGATTCGTTTTTTACAATTCAGGAGGACAATGAATGATAGCAGCCAATAATATCACCCTCAGATTAGGAAAGAAAGCGCTGTTTGAGGATGTTAATATCAAATTTACAGAAGGAAACTGCTACGGAGTAATAGGCGCTAACGGCGCGGGAAAATCCACATTTCTTCGTATTCTTTCAGGACAGTTAGAGCCGACCAGCGGTGAAGTAACGATTTCGCCGGGCGAAAGACTATCTTTTCTGGAGCAGGATCACTTCAAATATGACTCATATACGGTAATGGACACCGTAATCATGGGAAATCCGAGATTATATGAGATCATGAAAGAAAAAGACGCGCTGTACGCTAAAGAAGATTTCACCGATGAAGACGGAATCAAAGCCAGCGAGCTTGAAGCGGAATTCGCCGAAATGAACGGCTGGGAAGCTGAGGCGGACGCAGAGAGCCTTTTAAACGGTCTCGGTATCGAAACAGAATATCATTACGCCCTTGTAGGAGATCTTACGGGACCTCAGAAAGTAAAGATACTTTTGGCGAGAGCCCTTTTTGGAAATCCTGATATTCTGCTCCTCGACGAGCCTACTAATCACCTCGATCTTGATGCGATTGCTTGGCTTGAGGAGTTCCTTATCAATTTTGAAAATACTGTCATCGTAGTATCCCATGACAGATATTTCCTCAACAAAGTATGTACACAGATAGCCGATATCGACTACGGAAAAATCCAGCTCTATGCGGGAAATTATGATTTCTGGTTTGAGTCAAGCCAGCTGATCATTAAGCAGATGAAGGAAGCGAACAAGAAAAAAGAGGAAAAGATAAAAGAACTTCAGGCCTTCATTTCACGATTCGCGGCGAACGCTGCCAAATCAAAACAGGCGACGTCAAGAAAGAAAGCCCTTGAAAAGATACAGCTTGAAGAGATGAGACCGTCGAGCAGAAAATATCCGTACATTGATTTCAGACCAAACCGTTCAATCGGAAACGAAGTGCTTCAGGTAGAGGGCATTTCGAAAACTATCGACGGAGTAAAAGTTCTCGACAATATCTCATTTACACTCAGAAGAGAGGACAAAGTAGCTTTTGTAGGCGGAAATGAGCTGGCAACTACGACGCTCTTTAAGATCATCGTAGGCAAGATGGAACCTGACGAGGGATTTTATAAATGGGGAGTAACGACAACGCAGGCGTATTTCCCAAAAGACAACACCGAAGAGTTTGACTGCGATCTCAATATCGCCGAGTGGCTCACACAGTATTCGGAGAACAAAGACGTAACGTATGTACGCGGATTCCTCGGAAGAATGCTCTTTGCAGGAGAAGACGGCGTAAAGAAAGTAAAAGTTCTTTCGGGAGGAGAAAAAGTCAGATGTCTTCTTTCAAAGATGATGATTTCGGGAGCGAACGTTCTGATCCTTGACGAGCCTACAAACCACCTCGATATGGAGTCGATCACTGCGCTCAACAACGGACTTATCAAATTCCAGGGAGTAGAGCTCTTCACATGTCATGACCACCAGTTTGTTCAGACAACGGCGAACCGCATCATGGAAATCACACCGGACGGAAAGCTCATCGACAAAGTAACAACATACGATGAATACCTCGCGGCTGACGAAGCAGCAAGAAAACGCCAGGTATTCACCCTCAATGAATCGGATGAAAGTGATAACTAAGATGAAAAAACCAATATTAGTAGTCATGGCGGCGGGAATGGGAAGCCGCTACGGCGGCCTCAAACAGATGGATCCCGTGGACGAACAGGGACGAGTGATCCTCGATTACTCAGTATACGACGCGGCGGACGCCGGATTTGAAAGAGTGATCTTTATAATCAAACCGGAGATGGAGGAAGCCTTCAGAGAAACTGTAGGCGCCAGAATTGAAGGAAAGATAAAATATGATTTCGCCTTTCAGACTCTCGACGATATACCGGAAGGATTTGAAGTTCCAGAGGGACGCGTGAAACCATGGGGAACGGGACACGCTGTGCGAGCGATCAGAAACCTCATCACGGACGAGCCAATAGTTGTAATAAACGCCGATGATTTTTACGGCCAGAACGCCTTTAAGAAGATTTACGATTTTCTCACAGATGAGAAAAACAGCGGAGAATATGGCTGCGTAGCTTACAGGATAGAAAATACCGTGACAGAAAACGGATCGGTATCAAGAGGCGTATGCAAAGCCGATGAAAACGGATATCTCGTTGAGATAGTGGAAAGAACAAATATCGAAAAAAGAGATAATGGAGCCGCTTATTCGGAGGATGGCGGAAAGACATGGACAGACCTTCCGAAGGGCACGCCTGTATCGATGAATTTCTGGGGATTTACTGCGGATTTTGTAAAAGAACTCGACGACAGATTCCCGGCGTTTCTTGAAAACGGTCTTAAAGAAAACCCGCTTAAGTGCGAATATTTCCTCCCTTTTGTTGTAGACGAGATAAGATCAGAGGGAAAGGTAAAAGTAAAACTGATGTCAACAGACGACAAGTGGCACGGCGTGACATATAAAGAAGATAAACCGGCGCTTGTAGAGGCGTTGAAAGAACTCAGAAAAAACAGATATTAAATGAATTGAATTGTAAATTCAGACAGACAACAGGCCGACGCGGTGTGACGCGTCGGCCTTATTAAGTATAAATCAAAATTATCTTGTAAAAGTCATATTAAATCCGAGATTGAAAAAATCAAACTCAAGAACATTGTTCGCAAGCGTTCCGTTGCATACGACTCCCTCTTCGCCGTTTACTGCTGAGATCGTGATATTTTCGCCTTCAAGAGTAAATGTGATGTCAAACGAAGTGCCGTCAACAGTGATGATTCCTGTGTAGTCTTCATTTAAGATAACGCTTGTATCGCCGTTAGGAAAGACTTCCGAAACAGGAGTGGCCTCTCCGAGCACATCAACGGTAGAACCATTGTAAGCGCCGGAAAAAGAAGTGTCTTCTTCGCTGCCGCAGCCGGCAAAACATATCATCAGAAAAACAGATAAAATAATTATAGAA
>CASEDW010000164.1 GCA_949286775.1 uncultured Eubacteriales bacterium
GCGATCTTCCTGCTTTCTTCCGGCAGAATTCCGGCTTCCTTGGCCAGATAGAGATACGCCGCCTTCTGCCATGGTTTTTCAAGTTTTATCTCACCTGTTTTTACAGGCCATAGAAGCTCTATCATCTTTGATTTCTGTTCGGCGCACGAAGCGAGATAAACTTCTGCGAAAAGTGTAAAAATGCTTTCCTTTTCTTCTTTTATTTCATTGATCCACTGTATCGAAGAATCGTACCATGTTCTGTAATCCGTCTTTTTGAGTTCAAGATTCAAAAATCCCTGGATCAGTTTAAGCATCCTGATCTTTCTGAATTTAGAAGAAACGAGTTCCATCTCCGCGAATGGCGACGCTTCAATCTCGATTTCTATCTTTTCATGAACAGTGGAAAGAATGATTTTTCCTTTGCATTTTCTGCCCTTTAACTTTTCTCTGTTAAGGACAAACTCAAGGCCATATGATCTTCCGACGAAATTGTCCGACGTGATGGCCTTTTTATCTATCTCTATAAAGCCGGCGGTAGAGCAGACTTCCACATACGTATAGCCCCATGTGCTCTTTGTGATATAAAGAGTGTCTTTGATGGAGTTGTTAAGCACATATGATATCTTTCCCGGCTTATCCACCGAAAGATGAACAGCGTCTTTTTTGCCGGAAGCGATAAGAAACTCCTCAAGATGCTGATATGTGACAGGATTTTGAGACAGTCCTCTGTAAAGAGATATAAAATGCGCGTCTTTTCCTCTCAGTATCCTCTGAAAATTTTCATTTGTATACATCAGAAAAGCTTCGCGGAAATTTTTGCATGCCAATTTCGCGAAGTTGTCCAGATCCTGTATTTCACCGTATTCTTCAGGGAGATTGTCTTCAATTATCACGTAAACCGGAATAGTAAGTTCCCCGATATCAGTAATCAGAAATATATTACCCGTGATCTCCGCGTTTTCATCGAGACCATATGTATCGATTCCATAGACAATAGAACACGCGCTTCCGCTGAATTCATCCTCAGCAAATACTATCCTGTGATTGTCAGAATAGACGTTCCCGCGGAGTTTCTGTCCGCCTGCCGTTCCTACCCTGAACGTGCTCTGATACTGCTGCCCCTTCTGAATGAAAATATTCAGTTCCTTTAAAGAAGAGAGCAATTTGGGCGGATGAAGATCCATCTTCTCTTTCAAAAGTTCATCAACTCTTCTTTTCAACTTGTTTCACAGCTCCCACTCATAGTTTCTTAAACTTCCCGTTCCGACCAGATTATTAAAGCCGTTCTGCCTTAATGCTTCATACAAAATAATGGCGACGGAATTGCTCAGATTCAGCGATCTGATCTCATCGAGCATCGGAATCCTTATCGTCGTATCAGGATGCTTTACAAGTATCTCTTCAGGAATTCCCGCGCTCTCTTTTCCAAACATAATAAAACAGTCTTCTTCAAATTCGACTTCAGTATACATCCGGGGCGCTTTTGTACTCGCGTAATATATCTTCGCTCCGGGATTTTTTTCGATAAAATCCTCATAGTCCACATATGTGGAAACATCAAGTTTTGACCAGTAATCCATCCCGGCTCTTTTAACTGCTTTTTCATTTATCTGAAATCCCAGCGGCTCGATCAGATGCAGTCTCGTCCCCGTGGCCACACACGTCCTGCCTATGTTTCCTGTATTAGCTGGTATTTCCGGTTCGTGCAGAACAATGTTTAACGGCATATTTTCTCTCCTTGACTCATATAAAACTCAATATCGGGTCGGCTGCCGGTCTGTTCAGATATCCCGTCGTCTCTCCAAATTTAAGCAGCCTGTCGTTTCCTGAAGTCAGATGTCCTATGACCTTTGACTCAACGCCTCTTTTATCAAGGGCTTCCATCGTTTTTTCTTCATCATCAGTTACAATCAGCATGGTCCCTCCCGATAGAAGCTCATATGGATTGATATCGAAAAACTCGCAGATCTCCACTGTTTCCTGCTTTATCGGTATGCTTCTCATATCCACATCCATTCCCATGCCTGTTTTGATGCCGAGATCCCAAAGCGCAGACAAAATCCCGCCCTGTGAAATGTCATGCATATATACATCTTGCCTTTTCAGGGCGCAGGATACGGGAATAACGCTTATTTTTTCTTTAAAACGTTTGGCCTGTCTCACCAGATCAGCGCAGTAATATTCCAACAGTTCTTTTTCTTTAAGTTCGGCTAAAATTGCTGTCCCCTCTGTTCCGACATGTCCCGACACAATGATCGCGGCATTGTCAGATATTTTTTCTTTTGACACGCTTTTTTCTCTGCGTCCTATCGCTGTAACAAAAATGACAGTATCGTTTACGCTTCCTGTTACCTCAGTATGTCCTCCGAGAATCGAAACGCCGAAATAACGGCTCACTTCCTGTATACGCATCGACAATTGTTTTAAGTCTTTTTCCTCAAATTCTTCATTCGCGAGTATGCTTACCGCCACGCCTACAGGCTCCGCTTTCATAGCGGCGATATTATTTAACGCTCTGTTGATAGCAAAATAAGCTTTGTCGTTGAACTTTCCCGAAATCGCAGACGCTGACGTTACCATATAGCAGCCTTTCAAATCCATAACGGCTCCGTCAACACCTGTCCCGGGTCCAATAACAATATCTTCTCTGCTGTTATCTATATATTTGAGCACGGTTCTTCTTAATACCGGCTCAGATATCTTACCTTTACGCAATTGTCTCTCCTCGTCAGTACGCACCAAGCATAAGTATCAGCGACTGTACGTCATAATTGTCCGCGTAAGTCTGCAGCTGCCTGAGCTGTTCAGAAGTCGCGCCGTCCGTTCCGACAGTGTAGACATGATCGACTACGGCATAATAGCTGACAGCTATCTGCTCAGTCGAAATAAGCTGTCCGTCCTGATATACATATTTATACGCCACAGCGTCCGCGCCGTCGTGACCGGCCTGTTCTTTAATATAGCCGTATTCATATGACGGATCGAGCACTATCTTGTCCTCGGATTTATATTCGTTTATTATCTCGCCTTTAAAGTCGACTTCTCTGCCCGGATCTCTCGTCTCGTGTCCGTAGATCTTAAACTCCACTATGCCGCCGCTGACGTATCCCTCTATATAAATAGGCGCGTCAGTATTATTGACAAATTTCAGGTCTTTTATGCCCTCTGCTATCGACGCATCCATAGACGGTTCTACATATCCGACCATCAGCGAGTGCTCGCATCTTTCAGTTACTTCAAGCTCCGCTTCAAGCACAGCCCTGTAAAGAGTAGAAGCGACCTGGCAGATTCCGCCTCCGAAATCTTCAACATATTCACCATTTAAAATAGTATTTGCCTCTTCATATCCGTTTTCCGCCGTAAACGGCACAAGCGCCTCTTCAGTAGAAAATTCTTCGCCCGGATATACTATCGCTCCGTTTATTTTCGATACTCCAACGGCAATGTTCGTATTTCTCGACGCCTGGTCTTCTGTTTCGGCATAGGCGGTAGTTCCGACTCCGAGAACGTCATTTACCTGCGAATATGTTTCCGCGTCGCCTGCCGCAGGATCGTCAATAGTTATGGCGTTGATCTCTCCGAATCCGCCATGCCAGTCATTGTCGAGGTAATCGCATATTGCTGAAGTCGTCTGTTCGACGTCCACATATAAACCGTCCGTCTTGTCGGTAGGATAGAGAATGCCGTCGTCGCCCATGACAAGCTGCATGTCCTGACGCGCTATATTGAGAGGAACGCATATGCTTTCAACAGCCGCTTTTACAAGCTCCGGATCCACCGCAAGATCAAGCTCAAAGATCACAGGTTCACTGTTTTCAAGATACGACTTCATCTCATACTTCTGCCAGATATTTCCTTTGTTTCCCATGGCAAGTATCTTTTCCACGATATCGCCGTTTACACAGTAAAGCCCAAGCTGGCTGACGGGTATCTGCGCCGACTGCGCTCCCACGTTTACAGTTATCGTACCCTGGCTGAATTCATTTATTTTATCCTGAAGAGCCTGGCGTATTTCCTGCTCGTTCTTTCCTGCCACACAAATGTTTTCAATGTAAATATTGGCTGCGGCGGTTCCGTCAGCCGCCTGAACCTTAAACGCCCCAAGTCCTATCACAAGCAGAACCAGCAGGCATCCGATTATCGGTATAAATTTAAGTTTCATTCCTTTTTTCATAATTTTTATACTCCCCGCAATACTCCGTCAAAAAACATTCGCCGCACTTTGGATTTCTTGCCGAACATATCTGTCTGCCGAAAGTTATTATCTGGATATTATATAATATCCAGTGATCCTTAGGAAGAACTTCCATAAGATCCATCTCGATTTTCACAGGATCATCGCTTGTAGTAAATCCAAGACGCTTAGATATTCTTTTAACATGAGTATCAACAACAACACTCGGATCGTGAAAAATATTTCCGCGGATCACATTGGCCGTCTTTCTGCCGACGCCAGGAAGCGCCGTTAATTTCTCGAGTTTAGAAGGCACCTCGCCGCCGAATTTTTCACAGATCATTTTCGCGCATCCGATTATATTTTTCGCCTTGTTGTGATAAAAACCTGTCGGTTTAATATCCTGCTCCAGCTCTTTTAAATCGGCTTTGGCAAAACTTTCCATATCAGGATATTTCCTGAAGAGATCTTTAGTAACAATATTTACTCTCGCGTCAGTACACTGAGCGCTGAGAATAGTCGCTATCAGAAGCTGTCCCGCGTTTTCGTGATTGAGATAGCACACGTAATCAGTGCCGTACTGTCTGTCGAGAATATCAAGTATTTCCTTTGTTCTTTTCTCCATATAAATCTCTTAAATCTTTCACACAAGGTATTTGTCAGTTATAAATAAAAAAGGCTGCCAGCGGAGTGACAACCCTTTAATAATATTAACACACGTATATTAAAATAACAAGCCTGTAAGAAAAATCTCAATTCCTATATACTTGCCGCACTATTTTGAATGCAGATTTTTAATGTGGATTATTGTGCACTTTTTCGGCATAAAAAATCCCAACACGGTTTACATCTTTAAAATAAGATACGTGTTGGGTTCTATGTGTTTCTTATGCCGAAAGAAGTCTGTCATGATTTTCCGGCAGAAATTTTTCAAATATTACGCCGTCGTATTCGGGAAGAACCTTTTTATATTCTTCTCCTGACCTTACCGTCCACGCGAATACAGGCACATGGTATACTTTCTTATTTATCCTGAATCCCATTCCGAATTTAGTCTGAATATTATACGCAATGAAATTCGGACGGCTGAGCAGATTGACGAGCAGTGAAGCCGACACAAGACGAAGTATATACGGAATTGATTCCGACTGTGAATCTTTCGAAGCAAGCTGTCCCCTGAGTATATCAGGCGCATTCTTCTTAAACCAGTGAAGCGCAAACGGATTAAATGACTCTATGAGATATTTTCCTTTATAATCCTTGAGCTGTTCATATACGAACCCGCAGAGCTTCGTATCCATTGAAGGGAGTTTTAATTCGATAAGCAAAGGCACCTTCCCGTCGACCGCTTCAAGCACTTCTGAAAAAAGCGGTATCCTGCAGGAAGTTCCCGCCAAATGCAATTTTGATATCTCATCCCACGTCATATCCTCGATCTTTCCCTGTACGCCGCACATTCTCATTAAATTACTGTCATGAAAAACGACCAGTTTATTATCAGAAGTAAGATGTACATCAAATTCTATCGCGTATCCGTTTTCTACAGCTCTTCTGAATGCGGGCATTGAATTTTCCGGTATTCCCTTTGACATATCCCACAGGCCGCGGTGCGCGAACTTCGTCCTGAGGAACGGCTTCATTTTAGTGCCGCTGCCTGAAGCCGGGTGAACCGCCCACGCAAAGAACAGCCATAAGCACACAGCAAATATCAAAAACGCCGCCAGTGCAAACCTCACAGTAATATCCTCCCGATTTTGTGCATCTTTGTACTGCCATAAGTATATATACTGAGCTTATTTCCCGCAAGCGCAATTCTGCCAATTTCAAGTGGATTTTGCCAAAGATTTACATTTTATTTATTAATTTTATACACTCGCGCGTTCGTATGTTTTTATATTCCATTGCCGCTGCCATTTATTTCGACATAAAAATGCGGATTACAACCAAAAGGAACCGGATTCCTCCGATTCCCTAATATTATTAACACTTACTATGCTATAGCATTATTTTTTTCTTTTATCCGCCTGATCTCATTTTCTAAATGATTTACACGCATTGATAATATTTCTTTTTCGTTTTCAACTTTTAAAGCCTCATAAAATTGTCTACTCAGATCAAGATGTCCTTCAGCGATAATTTTAATATTTCGATTAGTTTCATTTTCTAATGTCAATTTCATATCTCCAACATTAGATTCCAATTTATCAAGCCTGTCTTTGAGAGTATCAACATCTAATCTCATTTCTTTGAAATCATCTTTGAGGTTATTAACATCCGACCTCATTTCTTTGAAATCA